>JAFEBB010000028.1 GCA_018266075.1 Deltaproteobacteria bacterium
GGCGTGCTCGCTCCACGCCCGGGCGTACTCGATGAACGCCTCGGCGTGCTCGATGAACGCCTCGGCATGATCCGAAGGGTCCAATTTGGACCCTCCCCAAGCCCTTGATTCCACGGGCACGGGTTCAAATTGGACCCTGGCCGAGGGTCCAATTTGAACCCTCCCTCCTCGCACCATCTGCAAATTCGCCAGGTTCGCTGCTGGCACCAACACTGCTCAAGGGCTGCTCACGTTCGCACTTCGCGAACGCCCCGCGCAGCGGGGACAAAAAGGAGCAGTGCCATGTCTGGAAGCAACAAGCTGGTGTTCGGCAACCTCACGTTGGGCGAGTTCTTCGATGCGGCCTACAAGGCGGCGTCGGCGAACCTCCCGGCCGGGGCGAAGTTGAAGATCCTCGGCAAGCAGCTCAGCAAGCCCCAGGTGCTCGCGGAGCTCGAGAAGCGGAAGAAGCGGTACGAGGACGCGGACAAGGCGCGCACCCAGCTGCAGGAGCTGGTGGCGACGCGGGAAGCGGCCGAGCCCGAGGCACAGTCGTTCGCCGACGGCTACGCGGCGGCCATCAAGGCCGAGTTCGGGACCAGCCCCACCATCGACGCGACGTACGGGGTCCCGCGCAAGCAGCCGCGTCGGCAGCGCTCGGCGCAGGAGAAGGTGCAGGCCAGCGCCAAGGCGATCGCCACCCGCGGGCTGCGGCACACGATGGGGCCGCGGGCGAAGGAGGCGATCAAGGCGACCGGCGACTTCTCGGTCACCGTGGGCAGCGCGTCGTCGACGGGGGATGCGGGCAGCTCGAGCGCGTCCACCGCGACGCCCACGCTCCCGCCGATCGCCGCCGCGCCCGCGCCGGTGGTCAGCGCCGCCCCCGCGCCCAGCACCACGCCGACCAGCAGTTCGGGTGATTCGGCGGCGGTGCCGAGCGGGAGCAACGGGGTGAGCGACGGCAGCGTGGCGCCGATGCTCATGAACGGCGCGGGTCACTGAGTCCGTGATGATGCGACGAAAGCGAGGGCGCCCCGCTTGGACCGGGGGCGCCCTTCGTGTTTCCTCTTCGCGAGCGCAGATGCGGCGAATGGAGCACTCACGTGGGCCCGAATCCGCTCGAGCGAGCGGCCCTCAGCGTCTGGATGGCCTTCGTGATGGCGCGCAATTCCACGGGCCGGGATCGGCCCGTGGAACCAGCGAGGCGCCATCAGGCGAGCCGTGGGTTAGTACCCCACGTAGCTCAGGCCGCGATTTACCCGCACCACGCCGGGCACATCGGAGATCGAGCCGTACCGCGCGATGGCGTAGCGCACGCCCGCGATGATGTTGTCCACCGGGTTCCGGATGTCGTTGTGGCCGGGCAGCTTGTAGTGGTCGAACGTCGGCCCGATGGTCTGCATCAGCCCGATCGACGGGTGGCCGGCCTTCCAGTTGCTGTCCCACTTGTTCTCGGCGTTGGGGTTCCCGCCCGACTCATGCTGGATGATGGTCGCGATGTCCCGCGCGTTCATCTTGCTGGCTGGGATGCCCGACTGCTCGAGGATGGTCTGCGCCTGAGCGATCCAGCTTCCCACCTGGCCGCCGACGGTGTTCGACACCGGCCCCGCGCTTCCGCTCTGGCTGGTGCCGCCGGTCTTGCCGGTGCTGGGGGTGTTGCCCTTGGGCTTGGGCGCGGGCTGGAAGGAGTCGGTCTGGCCGGGGATGTTGAGCGGCTCGCCTGAGTAGATGCGGTTGGGGTTGGGGATCTGCGGGTTCGCCTTCTCCAGCTCGGCCAGCGACACACCGAACTGCTTCGCGATGCCCGACAACGTGTCGCCTGACTTGACCTTGTAGCTCACGCGCAACTCCCAGGTTGGGGATGTGCGTGGATTCTCGCCTCCCTCTGACGCGCGGTTGCGGAATCCATCGGTTCCCTCGCACGGCTCGAAGAATGTTGTGGATATCTCGTCGAACAATGGCCCGAACGGGTCTATCGACGTGCCGCTTCTTCGCTGCCCACCCCCGTCCGTCCTTCGGACCCGAGTGGCGCCGCCATCATCCGCGGGCCGCCCGAGGATGCCGGGAGCACGCGGGTTCACCCCGCCGGCGAAGGCTCGGCCAGCGGCAAGGCCAATCGGAAGGTCGCTCCCCGGCCCGCCTCCGAGCTCACCTCGATCCGTCCGCCGTGCCAGCTGACGATGCGCTGGACCAGGGCAAGCCCCAGGCCGGTCCCCTTGGCCTTGGTGGTGAAGAACGGCTCGAAGATGCGCGCCTGCGCCTCGGGCGTGATCCCCGTGCCGGTGTCGGCCAGCTCCAGGTGGACCTCGCCCTCCCGCTTCCGGGCACGGATGGTGAGCGTTCCGCCCTGGGGCATGGCCTGCACCGCGTTGACGCCGAGGTTGACCAGCACCTGGCGGATGAGCCGTTCGTCCAGGGGAACCAGGGGGAGGTCGGGGGCCAGGTCCAGATCCAGCTGGATCGCCCCGCTGGCCGCGGCCTGGGTGGCGGGCAGGGCCTCCATCACCAGCCGCTGCAGCGGGGTGGGCACCAGGTTGGGGGACATGGGCCGCGCGAAGTCCAAGAGGTCGTCCACCATCCGGTTGAGCCGCTCCGCCTCCTCCTCCACGATGCCCAGGAGACCGGAGACCTCCGCAGGCTCGGGGAGCATCCGGCGGATGGTGGCCAGCGAGTTGTAGATGACCCCCAGCGGATTTCGCACCTCGTGGGCCACCACCGCGCTGAGCTCGCCCAGCGCGGCCAGCCGCTCCCGCTGGACCAGCTGGGCCTGGGCTCGGGCCAGGGCGTCGTAGCTCTGGCGGAGGTCCTCGTAGAGCCGGGCGTTCTCCGCCGCCGCGGCCAGCTGGTTGGTGATCGCGGTGATGCGCTCCAGCTCGGCGGAGCTGAAGCGGCGGGGACCGCGCTTCTCGCCCAGCATCACCACGCCGAAGGTGCGGCCGCGCACGGTGAGCGGGAGGGCCACGTAGGCCGTGCACCAGCTCCGGCTGCGCAGGGACTGGTTCACCCGCGGGTCGTGGACAGCGTCCTCCACCACCACCGGCTCCTCGGCGTGGAAGCAGCGCGAATAGAGCGAGTGTTCCACGGGCTCGAGCGGCACCAGCGCGCCCCGGAAGTACGCCCCCTCCCCGGCCGCGGCCTCGACCCTCAGGTGTTCTCCCCCTGGGCCCATCAGGGCGATGCAGGCATGGGGGACGTCGACGATGCGCCGGAGGTTCTCCGCCCCCGCCTGCAGGACCTCTCCCAGCTCCAGGGTGGCCACCAGGCTCCGGCCCACCTCGTGGATGAGGGTGAGCTCGGCGGTCCTCTGCTGGCTCTCGCGCAAGAGCTGAGCGCTCTGCACCGCGATGGCCAGCTGGGCCCCGATGCTCTCCAGGAGGGCCAGCTCGCCCGAGGTGAACGCGCGGTCCTCGCTTCGAGCCAGGAGCAGGGCCCCGAAGACCTTTCCCTGGTCGTGCAGGGGCACGGTGGCCAGATGCTCCAGCCCCTGGCTCGCCAAGAAGAGCAGGTTCCCCGGAGCGCCGGGCTCGGCGCGGCTGACCGCGGAGGGCGAGCGTTGGAGCAGCTCCGGACGGGCGAGCCGCTCCGCCGCCGGGAAACGCTCGGTCCGCTGGAGCAACGCCTCGGAGAAGCCCACCTGTGCCACCCGCACCATCTCTTCGCCGTCTCGGAGATAGGCGCTTCCGCCGCTGCAGCCCATCACCGGGATCACCCGCTCCAGGGCCCGCTGGAATTGCCCGTGGGTTCGGGGAGAGCCGGGTGGCCACGTCGTTGAGCACGTGGAGACCGTCGATGAGGTCGCGGCGGGCCCGACGGCCGGCACCGTCCTGGATCAGGACCTGCTCCTCGCCATCGACCTCGGTGATGCTCACCAGCACCGGCTGCTGGCCGCCCCGGGGAGAATGGAAGATGGCCTCCACCGGGTCGGTCTGCTCCCGTCCGGCGACGGAAGCCCGGTCCAGCTCGAAGAGCGTCTCCAGCGATCTTCCCAGCAGGTCGCTCGCCTCGCAGCCCAACCGCTTCAGGAAGGCGGCGTTGACCGCGGTGATCCGGCCCTCGCGCACGGTGCACAGAGACCAGGGCGAGTGGTCGATGTCCGAACGCAGAGGCGCCATGGGGTGAGACATTCTAGAGCATCCGCCCCAGCGGAAGGCCCGGCCGCTCTTCGGAACCCGGCTCCGTCGGCGCTTCGCCCCGGGGAGATCGATTCCGCGCTCGGCTTGCACGCCATCACGGATGCCGAACGCACAGCACCCGAGAGTGGTACGAGTACCCGGCAGGCCCCGTTCCCGGGAAACCGGTGTCGAATCCGTAACCACGGCCCTTGCCGGGACCATCCGACTCCGCGCTCCAGTACCAGTGGCTGGTCAGTGAAAAGCCCTTGGGGACGCCGCAGAGATACGTCCCGCAGGGAGCCGCTTTCGTGCCGACCGCGTCAAGGTAGAGATTCTGGAGCTCATCGAGGCTGGGCATTCGCCACTTGCCGCCCGCGAGCAGCAACGCTTCACAGTACTTCTTTGCATCGTTCCAGCCGATGTCGCGACCGTTGTCGGTTTGCGTCCACTGCAGGCCCGAGCTGACCTGTTCGAGCACGCCCCCTCCGCGATCGATCTCCTTCACCTCGACAGCAGGCTCGCGGTGCGCCGCGTCCTCGGCCGCCTTGGCGCGCGCCTGAGGGGGGTCGACTTCCTCGGCACGCGGCACGCGCACGCACAGCGCGCGACTTCCGGCGGAGGCACCGGCTGGATACAAATACGGATAGCCGTAGCCCTGCTTGAAAATATAAGTCCAGGCGAGTACCGAATCGCGCTTCTCACCTATCCAGAACCACCAACTGGTCAGCGCCAGCCTGGACTTGTTGCAGTACCCATCTCCGCAGGGTGACGGCCCTGCGAGCCGGATCTCGTCGAAGACATCCTGGAACTCCTGGCTGCTGGGTAATCGCCAACCGCCGCCCGATGTCGACAGGGTCTCGCAGTACCTGCGAGCCGCGTCCCAGGTGACGTCGGCGCCGTTGTCGCGCTGGGTCCACAGCAGGCCCGAGCTCACCTGCTCGAGGACACCATCGCCGCGGTCGATCATCGTGTCGCCGGCCGAAGCGGCCTTCACCGGAGCCTGCGGCGTCGCCTTCTCGAGCGCCTGGAGCGCAAACGCCACCGCCACGCGCTGGTCCGCTTCGACCTTCTTCGCTGCCGAAGCCTTGACGGAGCTCACCTGGGAGCTGCTGCAGGTGACGCGGTGCTCGCCCGGCGCGACGTTCACCTTCGTGAGCACGGCGGGTTCGACGGTTCCCTCCAGAGCGCCGTCGACGCGCAGGATGCAGAAGGCGTCGGTCGTGACCTCCAGCGAGCCGCGTGGCGGCGTCGGGCTCGCCGCGGCGAGGGGAGCGCCGCGCGTCTCCTTCCGGACCAGCGTTGGCGCCTCGGTGAACTCCGACTCGAGGGCCTCATGGAAACCGACGATGTTGTCGCCGTGCTGTACCCGCCGGAATCGATACTTGAAGGTGATGGTCCCTTCGCAGAGGCCGGAGATGGGCCGCTTCGTCAGTCGGCTGACCCCGACACCGACGAGGTGCACGGTCGCCGCGCCCTCGGACGGAAGGAGCGGTAGCGCCGACTGAAGCGTCGCTCGGGGTGCGCTGTCGTTCGGAGCCGCGCCGAGCATGTCGACCGGGAGTCCGCACATCTCGGAGGCGAGCGCGTTGATGCCTCCCTCGCCCGGATTGCTCGTCGCCGAGAGAGCGAGCTGCTCGACATCGCCCCGCGTCACCACGCCGGCGCCGGCCGCGCCAGCCAAGAGGGTCGCGGCGACGAACGCGACCGACCGGGCGCAGAGAATCTTGAGGTGCATCCGCCGAGCATGCCCAGCGGGAGTCGCTGGCTGCAATCACTCGACCTCGGCCGCGGTGTCGTCCACGGCGCGGCCTTCGAAGTGCAGCCCCTGGGTTTGGTAGAGCCCTGCCAGCTCCAGACCTCGCCGGGCTGGTCCAGCCGGAAGCGAACCACGAGATCGTGGAACGCGTCGGTGGTGACGTCGAGGTCCACGGTCAGCCCGGAGAACATCTGCGGCTCGAACGGCGAGGTGAGGCGAATCGAGCCCTCGACGAACCGAAAGCGCTGTGAACACGTACTCGTGGTGCTCATCACGCGTGGTGAGCGTGGGCTTACCGCCCGACTCGCCCGCGACGAACTCGAACCCGGCGTGTTGCCGTCGCTGTCCGCCCCGGGGGAACAGCCGAGGACCTCAGGCACGCACATGATCTGCATCACCCGCGCGCAGCATGTACGCTCCTCGCATGGTCGACGTCTCGAACGCTGACCGGCTGGTCTTCCCGGAGATCGGTCGCACCAAGGGCGACGTGGTCGCGTACTACGAGCGCATCGCGCCGCGGCTCTTGCCCCACGTTGCGGGGCGGCCGCTGTCGATCAAGCGCTTCCCCAAGGGCCTCGCGGCGCCCGGCTTCTTCCAGAAGAACGTGCCGCCGCACTACCCCGCATCCATCGAGCGTTTCGCGGTGCCGCGCAGCCCCGAGGCGTCGAAGAAGCACCGCGGCAAGGGCGGCAACGAGGCCGACGTGACGCTCTACCCCGTGATTCGCGAGGCCGAGCACCTGGCCTACGTCGCGAACCAGGGCGCGCTCGAGCTCCACGTGCCGACCGCGCTCGCCGCCGACCTCGAGCATCCCGACCGGCTGATCATCGACCTCGATCCGCCACCGGGACGCGTGGACCTGGCTCGGCGCGCCGCCCACGTGGTGCATGACGCGCTCGCGGAGCGCGGCCTGGCGAGTGCGCCGGTCGCGACGGGCTCGAAGGGCTACCACGTGGTCGCGCCGCTCACGCGCTCAGTAAATTTCGAGAACCTCTTCGTGACCCTCCAGAAGTTCGCCACCCTGCTCGCGACGAAGCACCCGGACGTGCTCACGGTCGCGTTCCGGATCGCCCAGCGCGGCGAGCGGGTGTTCCTCGATTGGTTGCGCAACAGCCCGATCTCGACCGTGGTCGCGCCCTACTCGCTCCGCGCGCGGCCGCTGGCGCCGGTGGCCACGCCGCTCGACTGGAGCGAGCTCGACACCACCGCGCCCGACGCGTTCACCATAGGCGATCTGGAGCGGCTCCTGGAGCGGCCCGACTCCCTCCGCGCGCTCGCGCCGAGCGACCCCGCGCGGTTCATCTCCAGCGTGGACGCAGACTTCGACGCAGCGGGTCTCGAGCTCGTGCCGTTCGATCGCTTCCGGTCCTGAGACCGCGACCCGGCTCAGCGCTCGCGCTCCAGCAGCACGTACCCCATGCTCTTGCGGAATCCCTCGCTCTGCGCGACCTGGGGCGGGAGCAGCGGCGGGCGATTGCACTCCGCCGCCTCCTCTGCGAGGTACCGGATCTCGCGCTGTCGCCAGCCGTGCGCGGCGAAGAAGGCGTGCCAATCGGGAGGCTCGAAGAGGAACGGCGCGTTCGCGGCATCGATCTTCGCGGTGCGCCGGTAGCGCACGATCTCGGGCGCCACGTAATCCACAATCCAGCCGACGGCCGCGTGCAGGTTGCAGAGATCGTCGGCGAGCGCGCCTGCGTCTTCGACCGAGAGATACGGCACGACCCCTTCGGTGAGCACCAGAACGCGCTTCGCTTCGACGTTGATGCGCGCGAAGAGCGCACGTCGCGCGGCGGGATCGGTGAGATCGAGCGACACCCGCTCGACGCGACACCGCGGGGTCTCCCCCGCGAGCTGCGTGCTCTTGAATTGCTGCACGTGCGGGTAGTCGACCTCGATCCAGCGGAGCGTTGCGGGAACGTCGAGCCGGTACGGACGCGTGTCGAGACCTGCGCCGAGGTTCAGGAACGCGTCCACGCCATCAGCAATCGCTCGTCGCAGGAGACGATCGATCACCCGCGTGCGCATCGCGATCTGCCATGCGCTCATCGGATTGGGCGCGGACTCGGCGATGCGACGTCCGTGCTCGCCCGCGAGACGCGCAGCGAGCGGATCCGAAAACAGGGCATCCGGTCGCGCGGACTCCACGGCCCGCAGGTGCGCGGCGAGGTACGCGGTATCGGAGACTTGTTCGATCGCAGAATCCGACATGTCTGTGCCAGGTGGTTGGACCAAAGCAGTTTCTTATCGATGATCGGATTCAACTTACATTTGAATCGGCGCCCAATCGCGAGGGCGCTCCTTCGCTTCGGAGCTGCTGCGCGAGCGAAGCTCCCGCAGCCTCTGCCGAAACAGATGATGCTAGACAATCGCCGAGCCGACACCAGACCCGAGGACACCATCGTGAAGATCATCGCCTTCCGCAGCTTGATCGTGGGCGCCGTCGTCGCGGCGTCGTTGACGCTCGCCAGTTGCAGCAGCGGCTTCTCCTGCTCCGACAAGAACAAGTGCACCGGCGTCGCGCCCTCCCAAGATCAAATCGACTCGTGCAACAAGGAGGTCAACGACTCGGCCTGCGGGGGAAAGCTCAAGGACTGGCTGACCTGCATCGACAACGCGGAGGTCTGCTTCCCCGATGGGGGCAACAACGCGCTCGACATCCTCACGGGCAACACCTGCACCACCCAGTCTGACGCGCTCACCTCGTGCTGCGAGCAGAGCGGCAATGCCAACGCGCCGTCCTGCGCGTTGTAGTCGCTCACAAACGACCGCGCCGGCCACCGCGGGTCGCGGGGCCGGCGCAATCTGCACGCGTCGACCGAGCTACTTCGACGCCACGACCTTGGCGGCCTTGATCGCCTGGCAGGCGTCGAGGGCGCGGTTCAGCTCGTTCTGCGACGACAGCCCGGCGATGAGGCAGTTCAGCTTCTGCTTGCCCACGCTCACCCGGCTCCACTGGCCGTACTCGGTGCCGCCGCGGGATCCGTCGTTGTAGTAGATGGGATCGCTGTACAGGAACGACCAGCCGCCCTTGCCCTCTTTCATGCTGAGCACGTCGATGCCGAACCGGAACTCGGTCTGCTCGGCGCGGATGCGCTCGTGGAGGCCGAAGCGGTCCTTGCTGGCGTCGGTGACGATGAGGCTGAAGTTCGAGGCGTCACCCGTGAGCATGTAGCCCGGCGAGCCGTAGTCGTCGGAGTCGTGGCGCTCCACCTTCACGTCGCCAGGGACCTGCAGCTCCACGCCGAGCTCTTCGAGGCGCACCACCTGGGTGGTCTTGGCCTTCGCGGCCAGCTCGTCGGCCTTCACCTTGGCGGCGGCGGCGTCCTTCTTGCGCTGCTCCTCGCGCGCGGCCGCTTCCTGCTTGCGCTTGTCCTCGTCCTGCTTGCGCTGCGCCTCGCGCGCCTGGGCGTCCTGCTTGGCCTTGGCGTCGCGGGTCTCCTGGTCACGCTTCTCCTGCTGCTGGGCGATGCGCTGGTTGCGATCGTCGTCCTGCTTCTTCGAGTCGGCGATGGGGTTGAAGTTGTAGGCGTGGCCGTTGATGTTGGCGGCGCAGCCGGACAGGGACGCGACGAGAGCGGCGAGCAGCAGCTTGCGGTTCATGGTTCTCTCCGGGTTTGTCGCCCTAACGTGACGGCCTCCAGAGTTGTGCAAAGGTTTCTTTTGGACCCGCGGGCCCGGGCCGATCGATCGCGAGTTGCCGATTGGCAGCCCAGGTCGAGAGCCCGCGATTGGCGCACGGCGCTGGCAAGGTGCGATCTCTCGTTCGAAGCGGTGATACGGTTTTCAGATGGACCGCATCCGCTCTTCCTCGCCGAACGTCCCCGCCGCCGCGCCCGCGACGCCCGCCAAGACCAGCGCGCCCGCCGCGACGAATCCTGTCGCGCCTTCGAAGTCGCTCACGCCCGCGCCATCCACGTTCGGCAGCTCGTCCGATCGCCGCATCCTCGGCGACTCGAGCTCCGCCGGCGCCACGCTCACGCTCGACCCGAACACGCCGCAGAGCTCGACCAGCCTCTTCTCGCTCGTGCCCGGTCGCTACCCGGACGCGGTCGGCCTGGACACGCTGCTCTCGCAAGCCAGCGCCACGCCCGAGGGTCGCGCCGCGATCGACCAGCTCCTCTCGGGCTTCGAGCAGAAGACGGGCGTCGTCATTCCGCAGGATGTCCGCGATCAGGTGCTCAGCGGCGCGCGCAAGCTCACCGACGTCCTGGCCATCACGCCGGAGCAGCTCAGCCAGGGCGTCTCGACGCTGAACGTCGCGAGCAAGCTCAAGAAGACCGCGACGCCCACGCCGCCGAAGGACCTCCTGCCCCAGCACTTCGACACTTCGCAGCTGGATCAGGTCGCGTACAGGCGCACGCCGCCCGCGATGAAGCAGCTCGTGCCCGGGCTGTATCAAGGCGATCTGCCGAGCACGGCCAGCGACGCGCAGCTCAAGCGCAACACGGTCACCGCCGAGATGTTCGACCGCCTCGCCGCCAACGCGAACCTGCCCGCCAGCCAGCAGTTCAGCGTGAGCTACCTCGGCAAGAGCTACACGCGCATGGACGACTTCCTCGCCGCGCTTCGCGCCGACGGCTACCAGGTCTCGGTCACGTTCCAGCAGCGCATCGCGAACTTCAGCGACCTGAAGACGCCCGTGCCGAACTCCAATCCGCCGAAGTACCTCGACGTCCCCGCGCCGTTGATGGTGCGCACCGGCGTGAAGGACGCGTCGGGGAACGAAGCGGTGGTGCCGGCGTGCCACTCGGAGATGCACATCCAGCTCACGAGCGGGCCGAACACCCAGGGCCCCAAGCTCGACAGCGAAGTGCGCTTCTTCCAGGGCACCGACGGCACCGGCTTCTTCCCCGCCGACGCGTTCGCGGATCCGAGCTGGTGCGGCAGCATCAAGAGCGCGCCCGTGACCGGCGACGCCGCCGTCCACGCCGCGCAGCTCGCGGGCCTGCTCACCAACGTGGTGAACGGCAGCGCGCAGCGCAATCACCTCTGGGCCGGCGGCTACGGCGTGACCGGCGTGTGCAACGACTCCGTCGCGGTGGTGGAGAACGCCATCACCGGCAAGGTCACCGAGTATCCGCTCTTGATGCGCGACGCGTACGTGCTCGGCGAGATCAATCGCGAGCTGCCCAACGCGAACGCGAAGGATGCACAGGGGCTTCGCGAGCTGGCGTCGAGCGTCCAGGCCGTGCCGAACGACCTCACGCCGAACGCGACGCAGGCCGCGCGCGCGCTCGCGTCGCTGCCGTGGGCCTCGGGGCAGGAGCCGCTGCAGAGCGCGGTGCAGGCGCGGCAGATTCTTCAGGGCGTGGTCGCCGGAAGCTGACGCTCAGTTCACGAGCACGATCTTCCCGCGCGTCTGCCGCTTCTCGAGCTCGCGGTACGCATCGCGCACGCGCTCCAGCGGATAGCGCGCGTCGATGTTGATCTGCACCTTCCCGCTGGCCACGAGCTGCGCGAGCTTCTCGAGGTTGGCCGCGCTCGACGCCTCAGCCGTGCCCTCCGTCTTCGCCGAGAGCTCGCTCGCCGCCTGGAAGTCGATGGTGGTGTTGATGCGCTCGGGCTTCACGCCCAGCGCGACCGCCATCTTCACGTAGCCGTGTCCAAACACGTCGACCCACGCGTCGATGCCGTCCGGCGCGGCGATGCGCAGGTGCTCCTCGAGCTTCTCGTCGTGGACGACCGCGATGGCCCCGAAGTTCTGCAGCCAGTCCGCGTTCCGCCTCGAGACGATGCCGATGACGCGCGCGCCGCGCAGCAACAGGAGCTGCACCGCGATCGAGCCCACGCCGCCCGACGCGCCGGAGACCACCACCACCTCGCCCGGCTCGGGCTTCACCGCCTCCACCGACGCCCACGCCGCCATGCCCGCGACGTAGAGCGAGCCGGCCACCTCCCACGAGAGCCCAGCGGGCTTGGGGGCGAGCTGGCTGGCGGGCACGGAGACGTGGGTCGCGTGGCTCGAGCGCTCATCGGACCAGCCGATCACCTCCTGGCCTGGCTTGAAGCCGGCCACATTCGCGCCGACCTCGCGCACCACGCCGGCGAAGTCGCTGCCCTCGCCCGAGGGAAAGGTGGCGGGGAAGATCTCTTTCATGGCGCCGCTGCGGATGCCCATCTCGCCTGGGTTGATTCCCGCCGCGCGCACCTCCACGACCACGCGACCGGGCCCTGCGGTGGGCGTGGGGACGTCGATGACGTGCAGCACATCCACGTCGCCGTACTTTTCGAATCGAACTGCCTTGCTCATGGCCACAAGGTGCGCATGGCGAAGCGCCTCACACTCAGCGAGCGGCCTCTCGAGCGATGCGTTAGACCTCTGGCCCCTGCCATCGGAGATCGACATGCAAATCAAGGATCGCGTCTTCATCGTCACCGGCGCCTCGATGGGAATCGGGCTGTCCACTGCGAAGGCGCTCGCCGAGCGCGGCGCCAAGGTCGCGCTGCTCGCGCGCAGCACCGATGCGCTTCAAAAGTTGGCAAAGGAGCTCCCAGGCAGCCTGGCCGTCACGGCCGACATGACGAAGTTCGATCGCGTGCGTGAAGCGATCCGCGAGGTGCACGAGCACTACGGTCGCGTCGACGGCCTCATCAACAATGCCGGTCGCAGCTACGCGGCGGCCGTCGAGGAGATCGATCCCGCGCTCTTCGACGAGATCTTCCATCTCAACGTGCTCGGGCCGATCGTCGCCATGCAGGCCGTGATTCCGCTGATGCGCGCCCAGGGCGGCGGCTGCATCGTGAACATCAACTCCGGAACCGCGTTCATGGTGCTTCCGCAGTACAGCGTCTACTCCGCTTCGAAGCGCGCGCTCCTGGGCTTCAGCCTCACCGCGCGCGGCGAGCTGGAGAAGGACAAGATCGTCGTCAGTGAGATCTATCCGTTCATCACCGACACCAACTTCGGCAAGAACCGGATGGGCAACCCCGCGGGCGGCGGTCCCGCGTCGAACTACGCGCAAGGCGACAAGCCCGAGCACGTGGCCGGGCTCGTGGTGCAAGCCATCGAGGAAGGGAAGGCGCAGTACTTCGCAAATGAACGCCTTCGCCAGATGGCCGGCGTCAGCGCCTAGGCCTTCAGCGACGCGCCCTTCAAGATCCGCTCGCACAGCTCCGCAAAGTCCCAACCCTTGCCTGCGGCGATCTTGGGCAGCAGCGACTTCTCGGTCATGCCCGGGAGCGTGTTCACCTCGAGCACGATGGGCTCGCCGCCGGCCTCGGGGAGGATCAAGTCGGTGCGCGTGGCGCCGGCGCAGCCGAGCGCGCGGTGCGCCGAGAGCGCCACCTCCATGCAGCGGTGGTACGCGGCCTCGGGGATCGGCGCGGGGAAGAGGTACTGCGTGGTGTTGGCCACGTACTTGGCGTTGTAGTCGTAGAACTCGCCCGCGGGCTTCACCTCGATGCAGCCGAGCGCCTCGTTGTCGAGCACGCCCACCTGGATCTCGCGGCCCTTCACGTAGCGCTCGATCAAGATCGAGCCCTTGAAGCCCGCGGCGGCGCGCGCGGCCTCGCGGAGCTCTTCGCCGCTCTTGGCGATCTTCACGCCCACGCTCGAGCCCTCGCCGCTCGGCTTCACCACCACCGGAAAGTGGAAGGGCAAGTCGTAGCCGTGGATGTCGGCGGCCTTGGCGTCCTCGAAGGCGCGGTACTCGGCGGTGGAGATGCCGCGGCTCACGAAGACCTGCTTGGCGTACACCTTCTCCATGGCCAGCGCGCTCGAGAGCACGCCCGAGCCCGTGTACGGAATGAAGAGCGCCTCGAGCAGGCCTTGCAGACAGCCGTCCTCGCCGTAGCGGCCGTGCACGGTGACGAACGCGACGTCGACCTTGGCCTCGCGGAGCTTCTGGTCCACGTCCTTGCCCACGTCGACGCGCGCGACCTTGTAGCCCTTGCTCTCCAGCGCGCGGGCCACGGCGTCGCCGCTCTTGAGCGAGACCTCGCGCTCGGCGGAGAGGCCGCCGTAGAGCACGCCGATGGTCTTCTTCTTCAGCTCGTCAACCGTGAAGGACACGACACGCTCCGCCGAAAAAATGGAGGTCTTACATACGCCAGCGTGCCGGTCGCGAAAAGGCGTTCGCGCCGGCGCCCAAGCGAACGGTCGAGCGCTACTCCAGGTGGAAGTTACCGTCGAAGTCCCCCCGCGAGAGGAACACGGTGAGCGTGCCCTCGTCGGCGTCGTAGAGGACCACGTCGGCGGCACCGTCGCCGTTGACGTCCGCAGCGCGGAACTGAATCACCTGGCTGGCCGCTACCGGGATCGCGAGGGAGGTGGTGACGAAGCCCGCGTCCGTTCCATGCGCGAACACGAGGTAGCCGTCGCGGGCGTCGAGGGCCACCACGTCGTTGAGGCCGTCGCGGTCGAAGTCGCCCACGCTGAAGCGCGTGTACGGCTCGCCCAGGGTGTTGTTGGTCGCGAGCTTGCTCACCGCGCCGCTGCCCACTGAGTAGGCGTAGAGGTTGGCGGTGTGGGTCACGAGCACGACCGTGTCCCGCGGGCCATTGGGTCGGCTGGCCAGGGTGCCCACCAGGTACGCGTCCACGCCGGGCTCGCCCACGGTCGAGCCGTCGAGCTGCGTCGTAGGTTGGCTGGACCAGCTGGGCGGGTGCGCCCCGGTCGCCGCGAAGATCTGGATGGGCGCCGCGGATCCGTTCCCCGGTGCGGCCTGGTAGGCGAGGTCGTCCACGTCGTCGCGGGCGCCGTGCAGCGGGTAGGCGACGCCGGTGAGGAACTGGGGGAGGAGGTCGAGCTGGAAGCCGGCGCCGCCGTCGAGGTCCTCCAGGACCACGTTGGCCGGCGTGTCGTTGCCGAGGTGCACCAACACGTCGCCGCCGGGCACCGCGCCGCCGGCGGAGATGGGGGTCACGGCGTCGGGCACCGCGGGGACGTCCAGCGGCTGCTCCACCTCGGACCAGCCCGCATCACCGGAGGCCGAGAGGTAGACCAGGCGCGTGGATCCGTCGCGTCGCTCCGAGGCATAGAGCGCGCCGCCAGGAAGCACTGCGCTCGCCAGCATTCGCTCGCCCGTCGCGAAGCGGCCGTCGAGCGAGAGTCGGCCCTCGGCGGTTCCTGCCAGGAAGGAGAGCCCGTCGTCGGAGAAGAGGAGGTCCGCGCGGCCGTCGCCGTTGAGGTCGCCCACCGCGAGGTACTCACCGCCCACGCCGGCCACGCTCTGGGCCAGCCCGTAGTAGGTGCGCCCGGTGCGGTAGTTTCCGAGCGCGTCCGCGAGGAAGAGGATCAGCGAGCCGTCCGGGTTGCGCTGGATGACGTCGAGCTGGCCGTCGCCGTTGAAGTCGCCGCCGAAGACCGCATCACCGCCGTCGGGGATGCCCAGCGGCGACACCACCGCGGACAACGCCAGGGCCAGCACCTGGAAGCCGCCGCTGCCGTCCTGCCCGATGAGCTTCGCCGGGAGGCCGAGCCTCACGTGCGGCACCTCGCTCGCGAAGTACACATTCGAGGCCAGGACCTGCACGTTCCCGAAGCCGCCGTCGAAGAGCCCCGGGGCCATCACCAGCGAGCTCTCCAGCGCTCCGTTGAGCTGCGCCAGGCCCCAGCGATCGGCGCGGCCATCGCCGTCGACGTCGAGCAGCGCACCCTCCGCCGGGAAGGTATCGAACGTGGTCGACGGGCCCTGCGCCGCGAGCCCCGGAACCAGCCCGCCGTCCACGGTGTAGAAGTTGCGCAGCAGGACGGCCGGCGCGTACGGCGGGTTGGCCACCATCACCGCGGAGCTGCCCGCCAGCACCGAGGGCAGGAAGGGCGGCAGCGCGCTCGCCTCCTCGAAGGCGTAGATCTCGGAGAAGGGCATGCGCCCCAGCTCGGTGTCGGCGAGCGCTCCGCCGTCGTTGAGATCGAAGAGCGAGAAGCGGAAGCCGAAGACGCCGCTGGGCAGCGAGCCGGAGTTCACCACGCCGAGCAGCGTGCGCGGCCAGGTCGGCTTGAGATCCACCGGGACCAGATCCGGCGCGCCCCCCAGCAGCGAGCCTGCGGGAAAGCTGACGTTGAAGGTCGGCCCCGGCTCCAGGTTGCCGAAGGGCGTGCCGCGCAGGAGCTGGTTGGCGCCCGTGCCCGTGGAGAAGAGCACGTCATCGCAGCCGTCGCCGTCGAAGTCGCCCACGGAGACCTGGGTGGCGTACGCGCGCAGCACCTGGGTGACGACCGGCCCGCCGCGGCCGCCCACGGCCAGCTTCACCACCCCGCCGAGTGGGTCGTTGATGAGGAAGTCATCGACGCCGTCGCCGTTGAAGTCGCCGCGCACCACCTGCACCCCGGTGCGCTCGCGGTCGAAGACCGCGGTGCCCACCGCCACCGAGGCGCTCACCTGATAGCCGTTGGCGTCCACCACCTGGACCACGTCGTGCTGCTCGGGGTTCGAGCCCGCGGTGTAGACGCCCGAACCCTGAATGCCGCCCCAGCTGGTGTTGCCGCCCGCCGCGAGCGAGAAGGTGTACGGCGGCTGACCGCCCGAGGCCACGAAGGCCAGCTGGCCGCCCACGGGGACGCTGGTGTCCTCGGGGGCGATGCGCAGCGTGGGGCTGATGTTGATGGAGATGATGACCTGGCCCTGGTCATCGTCGGTGACCTGCACCTGGTCAACCTTGTTCCCGCCGAGCGAGCCTGCGCGGTAGAGGCCGGCGGCGCTCACCGAGGCGTCGGGGCCGCTCTGCTGCGCGATGAGCGTGAAGTGGTAGCTGCCCTTGCCGCCGCGGGCGTCGATGCGGGTGGTACCCCAGGGCGCGACGGTGCTCGCCTCGGCCACCGCCGCGAGCGGGTCGTGGGTCACCGCCTTCGGAGCCGTGAAGCTTCGCTGACAGCCGAAAAGCAGCGCCAACACCAACCAACCGCCACGCGGCATCGTTTTCCTCGCGCCCCCAGGCGCAGAACTTAGCACTCCGACGCGGAATCAGAACTCGCCGACGAACTTCACCTCGGGGTGCAGCTCGATGCCCGTCGCTTCGCGGACGCGGTTGCGCGCGAGGTCGAGCAGCGCGCGGGCCTCGGACGCCTTCGCGCCGCCGAGGTTCACGATGAAGTTGGCGTGCATCTCCGAGATCTGCGCGTTGCCGATGCGGTGGCCCTTGAGGCCGACCGACTCGATGAGCCGCCCTGCCCCGTTTCCCTCGGGGTTCACGAAGCAGCTCCCGAAGTTCGGCTGGTGCAGCGGCTGCGTGGCCCGGCGATAGGCGATGTCCTTGGCCATCGTCGCTTCCGACGCCTCGACGTCGCCGCGCGGCAGCCGACACGTCGCCGCGACCACCACGCTGCCTTCGGGAAGGTGCGTGCGGCGGTACTCGAAGGTGAGCGCGTTGCTCTCCAGGCGCTGCGTGCCGCGCGCGCTCACCACGTCGACGCTCTGGATCACCCGCTGCATCCAGCCGTCGCGCGTGCCGGCGTTCATGGTCACCGCGCCGCCGATGGTGCCGGGCACGCTGGCGAGGAACTCCGCGCCGGTCACCTTCTGCTTGCGCATCACCTGGATGATCTTGGTGATCGGCGAGCCGGCCGCGAGCGTGACCGTCACCGCGTCCGCGCTCGCTTCGATGACTTCGGGCAAGTTGGGCAAGCGCAGCACCGCGCCGCGAAAACCGCCGTCGCCCACGAGCGTGTTCGCGCCGCCGCCGAGCACGTGCCAGGCGATGCCGTCGTCGGCGAGGATCTCCAGCGTGCGCGCGAGGTCGTCGACGCTCTTCGGCTGAACGAAGAGGTCGGCCGTGCCGCCCACGCGGACGCTGGTGCGGTTCGCGAGCGGCTCGTCGCGCGAGATCTCGCCCTGCACGTGCGCGCGCAGGCGCTCATGGCTCGCCGCGGGCGTCGCCATTCGTTAACCTTTTTGTTGCAAGAGCTGGAGCAGCTCGGGGCCGACCTGGTTGATGTCGCCGGCGCCAAGGGTGATGACGAGATCGCCCGGCTTCACCCGCGCGCGCAGGTGCTTGGCCACGTCGGCGCGGGCGGGCACATGGGTCACGTCGTGGTGACCGCAGGCCTGGATGAGCTCCACCAGCTTCGCCGACGTCGCGCCGGCAATGGGCTCTTCGCCCGCGGAGTAGACGTCGCTGAGCACGAGCACGTCGGCGTCGTTGAAGGCGCGCGAGAAGTCCTCGAGCAGATCGCGGGTGCGCGTATACCGGTGCGGCTGGAACGCGACCACCACGCGCCGCCCGAACGCATTGCGCGCGCCCTTGAGCGTGGCCATCACCTCGGCCGGGTGGTGCCCGTAGTCGTCCACCACGGTGATGCCATCCACCTCGCCGCGCACCGTGAAGCGCCGCTGCACGCCGCCGAACTCCGCGAGCGCCGAGCGCACGGTGTCGATGGGGATGCGCATCTCCTCGGCCACGGCGATGGCCGCGAGCGCGTTCTGCGCGTTGTGCTGCCCCACCATGCGCAGCGTGAACTTGCCCAGTGCTTCGCCGCGGCGGAAGGCATCGAACGTGGTGGTGAAGCCCTCGAGCTTCACGTTCTCCGCGCGGTACTCGGCCTGGTGCGAGAAGCCGTAGGTCACCACGCGTTTGCCGATCTCCGGCAGCACCGCCTGCACCACGGGATGATCCAGGCACATCACCGCGAGCCCGTAGAACGGCACGCGGTTCGCGAACTCCACGAACGCGGCCTTGAGCGCCTCGACGTTGCCGTAGTGATCGAGGTGCTCGGGGTCGATGTTCGTGACCACGCAGATCGACGGCGAGAGCTTCAAGAAGCTGCCGTCGCTCTCGTCGGCCTCGACGACCATCACCTCGCCGCGTCCCAGCTTCGCGTTCGAGCCCAGGCTGTTGAGCTTGCCGCCCACGACCGCCGTCGGATCCAACCCGGCCGACGCGAGCACCGTGGCCACCATGCTGGTGGTCGTGGTCTTGCCGTGCGAGCCGGCGATGGCCACGCCGTACTTGAGCCGCATCAGCTCGGCGAGCATCTCCGCGCGCGGGATGACAGGGATCTTCTTCGCGCGCGCCGCGAGCACCTCGGGGTTGTCGCGCTTCACCGCCGAGCTGATGACGACCACGTCGCAGTCGACGAGGTTCTCCGCCTTGTGGCCGCCGGTCACGATGCGCGCGCCCTGGCCGGCGAGCCGGCGCGTGAGATCGCTCTCTTTCAGATCCGAGCCCGAGACCTTGTTGCCCAGGTTGAGCAGCACCTCGGCGATGCCGCTCATGCCGATGCCGCCGATCCCCACGAAGTGCACGTGCGCCGTGCGGTCGATGTAGCGGTTGGCCATCATGGGCGGCTCTCGTTGCACGGGGCGTGCGCGCGCTGTGGCGCTGCGCATCCCTCGGAATTGGCGGTGGGTTCTACACTGCCTCCGGCGCTCGGGCGAGCGGGGGCGCGGCCTGGAAGCGACAGGCGCGGCAAGCGGTCCGCGGCTCGGGTCTTCCCCCAAATCCGTCGTTCGTGACATGGATCAATGCGCGCGGCAGAGAAAGTGCGCGAAGCTCGGCCGGTTGGGGCTCGGTCGGTGGGCAAGAGAAAACAGGAGCCGGTCGCGCTACAATGGGCGCCGGGGACGGCCACGCTGCCGCCCGCTTTGGAGGCCTTGTGTCTGGCGTGACCATCCGACAGCAGAGCGCGGAGGAGCTCAAGAAGGGCTACTCGCGCTGGTTCCGCCAGGTGGAGATCTGGAGCATCGTCTTCTTCTGGGCGGGGCTCTTCTTCCTGTGGTTTCAGGGCCGGCACGCCATCGCCGAGCACCCGTGGGTGGCGTTCGGCGGCACCTTCGCGGCCTACGTGGGCGCCGACTTCATCTCCGGCTTCGTGCACTGGCTCGCCGACACCTGGGGCAGCGTGGAGATGCCCGTCATCGGCAACGCGCTCTTGCGGCCCTTCCGCCTGCACCACGTGGACGAGAAGGAGATCACCCGGCACGACTACATCGAGACCAACGGCGCGAACTGCATGATCTCGCTGCCGGGCATCGCTCTCTCGCTGTGGTGCAACTGGGACAGCAAGCTGGGGCTGTTCTTCGGCATGTTCTGGGCGGGCGTCATGCTGTTCATCATGATGACCAACCAGTTCCACAAGTGGGCGCACCTCGACGCCGAGAAGCGCACGCCCACCATCGCCTTCTTGCAGAGCGTCCGGCTGATCCTCTCGCCGAAGCACCACCAGATTCACCACACCGCGCCGTTCGCGAAGTACTACGGCATCACCCACGGCTGGCTGAACTGGCCGCTCACCAAGATCGGCTTCTTCCGCGGGCTGGAGTGGATGGTCACCGCCACCACCGGCATCATCCCGCGCCGCGACGACATCGGTCTGCCCGCTGCGCTCGCGGTGGCGCCGATGTCCGAGCCCGAGCCTCAGGCCGTGATGCCGGGCTCGAATCCGCCGCTGTAGCTCACGCTACCGTGGCGCGCGCGCCGCCTGGCGCAGCCGATCCAGATCCAGGATCTCGATCTCGCCGTACGAGAGCCGCACGATGTCTTGTGCCTCGAGCTCCTTGAGCAGCGAGTTCGCCGTCTGCCGCGACATCGAGAGCATCAACGCCAGCTGCTCCTGCCGCAGCTTCACCGCTCGCGTGGTGCGGTCCACCCACTCGCCGTAGGCCTCGGCAAGCATCAGCAGTCGACGCGCGAGCCGAGTGGCATTGGGCAAGAGCGCGTCGTCCTCCATGGCCACGAACGCGAGCCGCAGCTTGCTGGCGATGAGCAGCCCCAGCTCTCGCCAGTGCTCCGGGTGCTTGGCGAGGTGCGCGTCGAGCGCCGGCTGCGGCACGTGCAGCACGAGCGACTCGGCGGCCGCGACGGCGTCGTGCGTGCGCGGCTGGCCATCGAAGACGGCGATCTCGCCGATCCACGTCGGCGGACCGGTGAACGCGAGCAGCGCCTCGCGCCCGCCCTCGCCCGAGCCGCTGATGCGCAGGCCGCCGTCGAGGACCGCATAGAGGCCATCCGGCGGGTCGCCGCGAGCGAACAAGCGCTCGCCCGTCGACAGCTTCTTGAGCACGCCCGCAGCCAGGAGCGCGTCCTGAAGCTCGGGCGACAGGCCGCCGAACCAGCGCCCGGCACGCAGCAACTCCGCGTAATCCCGTGCGCTTTTCTGGGTCACGGATGGCCCTCGGGAAATGTTGTGACCCTGTCGCGGCCGCGACAAACTTCTCCCCGCGAGGCCGCGAGAATGTCGTTCAAACGCGAGGCTCCCATGAAGACCATCTCCCAGCAGCTGACCCAGTATGCGTCGTACCACCGCGACCGGCGCAACATCGCCACGCACTTCGTAGGCATCCCGCTCATCGTGGTGGCCGTGGCCTCGTTCCTGAGCCGGCCGGCCTTCGTGGTCGCGGGCGTGGCGCTCTCGCCGGCGGTGCTGGCGATCCTGGGCTCGGTGATCTTCTACCTGCGCATGGAGCTCCGGTTCGCGCTGGTGATGGCGGCGCTGATGGGCCTGGCGGGCTTTGCTGCGGCGCACCTGGCGGCGATGGCCACCAGCACCTGGCTGGCGACGTCGATCGCGATGTTCGTGGTGGGCTGGGCCTTCCAGTTCGTGGGCCACTTCTTCGAGGGCAAGAAGCCGGCGTTCGTGGATGACATCGCCGGCTTCCTGGTGGGGCCGCTCTTCGTGGTCGCCGAGGCCGGGTTCGCGCTGGGGCTGCGCAAGGAGCTGCACGACGAGATCGTCCGCGGCGCCGGCCCGACCCGCGCGCGGACCGAGCGGACGCCGGCGGCGGCGTAGGGAGAAACAGCTTCACCCACGCGAAGCCCCATCCCCCGACCCCTTCTCCCCAAGGGGACGCTTCGCAGCCCGTGTCACCCGGGGAAGGGGAGTCAAGTGGGTAAACATGATTGGTGACTCCTCCCCGGGGCAAGCCCCGGGGCCTCCACGGTCCTTCACTTCTCTGTTTCGCGCTGCCGCCGCTTCTTCGCGGCGGCGGGCGCGAACAGCTCCGTTTGGACGGAATGGAGTTCTTCCCTCGCGTCGTGCCGCTCGATGTATTGGCGCACCGTCTCCGCAGTCACGCCGTCTCCCACGCTTCTCACGAAGTAGCTCGGGCTCCACATCGCATCGCTGTAGAATCTTCGACGCAGGTACGGAAGCTTCCGGAGCATGTGGCGCGCGCTCAGGCTCTTGAACAGCCGCACTGCTTGGCCCACCGACAGCTGCGGCGAGATCTCTGCGTACAAGTGCACGTGATCGACATCCACTTCGAGCGCCAGCACATCCATCTCGTATTTCTCACCGACCCGCCGCAGCAGTCTCTCGCAGTACTCCCGCTCCTCCTCCTGCGTCAGCGCGCGCCTCCTCCGTTTCGTCGCCCAGACCAAGTGGTAGCGACAATCGAAGACGGCGTGACTGCTCCTCCGAAACATTCGACGAGCTTACGCCTTCGAGTCGGGTCGATCTCGATTCACAAGGATGAGGGGGCCCTGCGAGCCCCCTCATAACCCCCTGCCAAGGGTGGCTTATATCCCCGGGGCAAGCCCCGGGGATATAAGCCACGGCGTTAACCGTTTGATTACAAATCGGACTCCCCTTCCCCCGGTAGGAGGGGGAAGGGGTCGGGGGATGGGGTTTCAAGACACGGAGTCTCGTTCCCGCCGTCATGCGCCGGGCGATAGCCCAAGCTCATGCCACAGGAACGAGACGTCGATCGGCGGCAAGGAGCGCCGGGCGCCGGACTCGATCTCCTTCAGCAGTTGCAGCACCTCTCGCCGCATGGCCGGATCCCGCGCTGCCTCGCGGGGCGTCATTCCCTTGAAGGCCGGGAGCGGCACGTCGGGCCAGCTCCGGTAGTGCTGCTCGATGAAGGCGCGAGCGGCCTCGAGGGCCTCGGGGGGTGGCACGGCGTACGGCTTCGGCCTGGCCCCCCTGGAGTCCTCAAGCATCTCGCCGACATCCTCCACCTCGCGGGAGACGAAGCGGATCTTCTTGCCCAGCTTGCGCACCACCTTCTGCCGCAGCGCCGTGGCCCGCTTGCGCGAGTTCGCCTCGAGCTCCAGCGAATCGTCCTTCAAGAGCGCCCGCCCGACGATGGTGTTCTCCCAGTCCGGGTGCATGCGATTTCCTGAGCGCAGAAAGGTGTAGATGGCCTGCCCCCGACTCTGCTCCGGCGATTCGGCGAGCGCCTCCAGCCCCGCGGCGATGGCCTCGCGCTCCGAGCGATCGAATTCGAAGATGAGCTTCACCGGCTCGAGCAGCTCTCCGTCGGTGTTCTGAAATTGCGGGAGCGGCCGGTTGTCCACCTCGGAGACGGCTTCTTCCCAGGCCAGGATGAGGGCCTCCGCCTTGCCCGGCTGATGCAGCCACTCCCGGGTGGTCCGCTCCCCGGGCTTCAGGCCCAGGACCTCGCACGCGCGCCGCTCGGCAAACGCCAGGCCCTCGGGATTCATGGGGCGGGGGTGCATGCCGTAGAGCCGGGTCACTCCACCGAACGAGACCGGCCGCGCCAGGATGCCCATCCAGCGCTCGGCGCTCCGTGAACCCATCCTCTCCAGCACCTCGAAGCGCTCGCCGGTGAGGACATCGCGCAGGGAGAACCCCTCCCCCTGGCGCACCGCCTCGATCTCCAGGATCGAGAACGGCGATTCGTGCTGGGCCTCCAGGAACTCCCGCTCGCGGCTGGACAGCCGAGAACCTTCGCTCGCCAGGAAGCGCTCCAGCTCCGTCCTCCCATCGAACCGGAACAAATAGATCGACCAGGGCCCGAAGAGCTGCAGGTCGTAAGCCTGGAGGTCCTGGCGGGAGATGGGGTACGCGTCGTGGGCGCGCTCCCGACGCAAGCCGCTGAGCTGCCGAATCAACCGGCGCTCCAGTGCGTCGGTCTCGTGGGGCTGTAGCGGCCCGAGGGGCTTCGCGGTGGACTCGAGCCCGTGGCACTTCTTGTACTTCTTGCCGCTCCCGCACGGGCAGGGCGCGTTGCGCGGCACCTCGGGGGCGCTGGGCTCGGGCGGCGGGGCTTCGGGCACGGTCGGCGCGGCGCGCGCGAGGTCGAAGACGGAGTCCAGGTCCTCGTCCGGCGCGCTCGCCGGCGGGATCTGCACCCGGGCGCGAACGCGAATCCCCTGCACCGCCAGCTCCCGGTCCACCTCGTCCTCCCCGGACGCCTCGGCGATCACCGCGAGCACAGCCACCAGGGCCACCAGCTCTTTCGCGCTGGGGATGAGGGTCCGGCCTTGCTCCCGGCGCACAGCCATGGGCACCTGGGTCAACCCGAAGGCCTCGCGCAGGGGCGCCAGGGCGAACCTGGGGCCGTCTTCGAAGAGCAGCGTGGTGGAGCGGGTGCGCAGCTCCTCGGCGTTGACGTCCCGGGCGCTGGCCAGGCGCGCCACCGTGCCGGGGGTGTCGTACATGGCCAGCCCGAAGGTATCCCCCAGGCCGCCCATCACCACCGCCTCTCGCGTGCCGCGCACGGCACCCGAGAGCCCCACCCGGAAGAGCTCCTCGCCGGTCCACGCCTCCCAGGGCCGGACCTTCTCGAAGGCGGCGGAGGCCTCGGCCAGGGCCAGCAGCAGCGGGGGGTCGAGCCGGAGCTCTGGGCCCATGGCCATGCCCAGCGCCACCACGCCTCGGAGGCGAACGACGTCTTCCGGAAGCGGCTCCACCGACAGGCCCAGCCTCCGGGCCGCGGTGGCCAGCGCCGGTTCGCAGGTGAAAGAGGCGCCGTGAAGCTGCTTTTGCAATTCCCGGAGCCCCTCGGCGTCGCGGATGGCGTCCGCCATGCCCACCGGGCCCTTGTCGGGCGCGACGGCGACGTAGAGGTTGCTGCTGGGGGCGTCCTCGAACTCGAGGGGGCCGAGCTTGAAGGCGAAGAGCACGGGCGACTCCGGTCCAGGCGACCGGAGCTACCACACCGGCCAGACACCAGGGCGCACGACCTGCAAACCTGCGCCGCGTCACCAGAGCGCCCCTCCAGGAGCCATCACGCGTGACTGGAGATCGGCGCGCTGACTGTGGAGCCCGCGTGGCAGCTAGAATGTCAGCCGCGTGAGAAGGGGGAGCGATGAGCGATGAATCCGAGCCGCCACGGCGAATCACCCTTCGCCTACCCGACGACCACTACGTCAACCTGCCCATGCAGGTCTCGGTGGAGGGTGTGACGTCTGCGCCTGTCCCGATCGGTACCGGGATCACCGTCGGATCTGCGCCCCAGGACACGATCTCGCTGCCCTCGTCGGAGCTCCGCCCCGGCCACCTCGAGATCAAGCCAGCCAAGTGGGGCGTGCGGTTGACCAACCTCGCTCCGGAGGTGGCCGAGACGGTGATGTTCCTCGGCGGACACCCGGTCTCCGGAACATTCGGCGACTTCCACGGCTCGGTCGTCATCGTCGTCGGCGGAGTGAAGCTGTCCTTCAGCTGCATCCACCCGGCGCCGACCGTGCACCCCGCGTTCGAGGGCTTCGTGGGTCGCAGCAGCGTGATGCGACAGTTCTATTCGCGCCTGGAGGCGCTGGCGAAGCTCGACCAACCGATCTTTCTCGAGTCCTCGTCGTTCGAGCTGCGGGAGCTGGCCGCCAAGGCCATTCATGCCCGCTCCCGGTTCGCCCGGGGCGGCTTTTGCTACCTCGAGGGCGCCGAGATCCTCGATGCCGCGGAAAGACTGAGCGCTGTACCCGTGAGTGCCAACGCAGCGGAGAGTGCGGTGAGGCCGCCCGAGGACCCGCCGCGCGAACCAGGCGGCACCCTCTTCTTCCAGGCGCTCGACTTCTGCGACGAGCAGGCGTGCCGACACCTGATCAGGTTGCTGGATGAGGGATGGGTTGCCAACAAGAAGGGTTCGATGCCCGAGAGGCTCAACGTACGGCTGCTCGGGAGCTTCTCTGTGCGGTCCGGCTTCAACCTCCGATTGACCGAAGCGCAAAAGGCAGTTGTCGAGAGGTTCCAGCGCCATATCCTGCGAATTCCCAACCTCCGCGAGCGGCTCGAAGACCTCGGCGACGTGGTGACCCACCTCACGGAGAATTCTCCCGATGGTCTGGGCGTGCGCTGGAGCGTCGAAGCGATCGCTGAGCTGAGGCAAAACGTCTTCGGGGACGATTTCGACGGACTCAAGAAGACGGTCATCTTGGCCCTGCGCGAGCTCGATGGGCGTGCGGTGGTCACGGCGGAGGACGTCCAGCGAGCCGTCGCGCGTCGCAGCGGGCGTCGTCCGATGGAGCTGGACCCAAAGCTCGTTCACTGAATTCGAAGTCACAGAATCAGCTTCACCCACGCGAAGCCCCATCCCCCGACCCCTTCCCCGTCTCACGCGGGGAAGGGGAGTCCTGTTTTTTGGGCTACAGAAACGCCGCGCTCTGAACAGGCGAGCCTGCGCGCTGACGCAAGCGCGGACCTGACTCGCGGAACAGCCCCGGACGCTGCTCGGACGGCAGCTTCGACGTCGCCTGCACGAGTTGACTGATCGCTGCGAGATCATCGGGCGAGTCGTCGGGCGGCTTGGCGTCGACGATCTTCTTCGCGAGCTCGCCAAGTGGCGTCTCGTCCGCTTCCGACTGCTTCACCTGCTTCGTCTCGGGATCCACCTGCAGCCGCCCAGCGCCCCAGGGCGAGGCGTTGGTCTGGTACAGGAACGTCGTGAAGTCGGGCGCGAACGGATACGGGTTCGTCCAGCACGAGGCGTGCGCGAAGAGCATCTGCCCCGGCGCATGGGAGCGCAGCACCTCGGCGTGCGCGACGTCGCCCATGCGATCGAGATCGTAGGCAACGATCAGGCACGGCCCCTCCACGCGCTTCTCCCAGGGCACGACCGGAATCCCCAGAATTTGCGATGCGGCCGTCGCGACGATCTCGTGATCACGTCCGGGAATCGCGGCAATCGACTTCGGCCGACGCTCCGCCGCCGCGAGCACCGCGCCCAGCCGATCGATTCCCTCGCGGATCAGCGCGAAGCTGTCGGACACATACGCGTAGCGGCCATGCATCGGCTCATCGAGCCCGTGCGGCGATCGATGCAAGAGCACCGAGCCGTTGATCACCAGGTGCCAGCCGATGAGATCGCGATTGTCGAGCGTGGAGGCCTTGGCCTTCAGCGCCGCACCCGCGCGCGCGAGCATGCCGTCGAGCAGCGAGACCATCGTCGCGAGCTGCGCATCGCCGACATTTCGCAAGCTCCCGAGGACCTCGCGCGCGTCCTCGAGGTCACCGGACATGATCGCGTTGAACGCGAGCAGATACCGCGCGAAAGGATCCGCCTCGAGCACCTGCGGCGCCGCGCGCAGCACGCGGCACGCCTCGACGTTGAAACGCATCGCCTCGAGGTTGCCGGCGAGCTCCGTGATGATGCCTGCGCGCCCGGGCGCCAGCGTGTTCGCGCGCGCGAGCAAGGTCGCCGCAGGGCCGTGGAGCTGCTGCTCGTAGAGCTCGAAAGCGGCGTCGTAAAGCGCGTCGGGCTCCGCGGGCTTCTGCGCGACGGCGCGACAGCGCTCCTCGAGCTTCTCCGCACCGAAGCCGTTCGAGATCTGCGTGAGCAGCTCGAGCGCGCGCTTCCAATCCGCCTCGTCGCTGAGCTGCCCGGGATACTCGAGCAGCGGACGAAGCGCCGACCAGGCCGCGCCGGTGTCGCCCATCTCCAGCTGCTGACGCGTGGTCTCGAAGGCTTCGGCGATGGTGGGCATGCGCCGATTCTGACACGCCCGCTACTTGGCCTGCGCCGCCGCGCGGCCCTTCAAGCTGCCCCAGCGGCGCTCGACGAGCTCCACGCACACGTCGGCGATCTCCTTCGCCGCCTCGGGCCGACCGAGGAGACCCGCGGCCTTCTCCATGCGCGCGAGCTTCTCGCGATCGGTGAAGAGCTCGCGAATGACGCCGGCCAGCTTCTCCGCGGTGAGCTCGGCCTCGAGGAGCATCACCGCCGCGCCGGCATCCGCCAGCGAGCGCGCGTTCAGCTCCTGGTGGTTGTCGGTGGCGAACGGGAACGGAATCAGAATCGCCGGCTTCTTGCACACCGTGAGCTCGGCGAGCGTGGTGGCGCCCGCGCGGCACACGACGAGGTCGCAGTCCAGATACGCCTTGGACATGTCGCTGATGAACTCCAGCACCTCGACCTGGAAGCCCGAGCCCTCGTAGCCCTTCTTCACCTCTTCGACGTCGCGCTTTCCCGTCTGGTGGGTGATGGCGAGCTTCTCTTTCAGGTCGGCCAGCAGCGGCGCGGTCTTGAGCAGCGTGGTGTTGATGGCGTGCGCGCCTTGCGATCCGCCGAACACGAGCAGCTTGAAGCGATCGTGCTGGGCCTTGGCGCGGAGGAAGTTGTCCATCAGCTCGCGGCGGATGGGATTGCCGAGGAGCCGCGTCTTCTCGCGCGGGAACTGATCGACAGCCTCGCGGAAGGCGACGAACACCGCCTCCACGAACTTCCCCAGGAGCTTGTTGGTGAAGCCCGCGCGCGCGTTCTGCTCCTGCACCGCCGTGGGGATGCCCATGAGCTTGGCCATGAGCACCACCGGCCCTGACGCATAGCCGCCCACGCCCATCACCACGTCGGGCCGATAGGTCTTCAAAATGCGTCGGCTCTGCCAGAGCGCCTTCGGAATCCGCAGCAACCCGCGCAGCAGCCCAAAGATGCCCATTCGCTTCAGGCCGGCGACCTCGATGAGCTCGAGCTTGAAGCCGGCCTGGGGCACCACGGTGGCCTCGAGGCCGCGCGCGGTGCCCACGAAGAGCACGTCGTTGTCGGGGTGGCGGGTGGTGACCTCCTGGGCGAGCGCGACGCCCGGAAACAGGTGACCTCCCGTCCCTCCGCCGGCGATCAGCATCTTCACCGGCTCGAGCCTCCTTGCGGACGAAGGAACCCACCCGTCGATCCCGAGATCGAGAGCAGGATTCCCGCAGCAGCACAGCAGACCACGAGGCTACACCCTCCGTAGCTGATGAAGGGGAGGGTCAGGCCCTTCGTCGGCAGCACGCCCAGGGTCACGCCGATGTTCACCAGCGCCTGGAAGCCGAAGAGCACGGTGATGCCCAGCGCCAGGTAGGCGCCGAAGGGATCGCTGGCGTTGAGCGTGGCGCGCATGCCGCGCCAGATGAGGATGCCGAACAGGCCCAGCACCGCCAGCACGCCGATGAGTCCGAGCTCTTCACCCACGATGGAGAAGATGAAGTCGGTGTGCGCCTCGGGCAGGAAGAACAGCTTCTGCTTGCTCTCGCCCAGGCCCGCGCCCCAGAGCCCGCCCGAGCCCACGCTCATCAGGCTCTCGGCCACCTGGTAGCCGACGTCGTGGCGGTGGGCCCACGGGTCCATGAAGGCGATCATGCGGTTCATGCGATAGGGCGAGCTCGCGATCTGGTGGTAGCCGATGGGAATCGCCAACAGGATCGAACCGACCAGGTACGAGATCTTCGCCCCGGCGGCGAAGAGCATGGCAAAGAGAATCACCACCAGCGCGACGCTGGTGCCGAAGTCCTTCTCTTTCAGACAAAGCAGCACCATCAACCCGGTGACAGCGCAGTGGGGCAAGAAGCCGATGGAGAAGCTCTTCACCTTGTCGCGCTTCTTCGCGAGCGAGTAGGCGAGGTAGAGCACGAGCGCCAGCTTGGCGATCTCGGCCGGCTGAATCGAAATGCCGGGGAAGCGGATCCACCGCTGGGCGCCGCCGGCGGCATAGCCCACGTGCGGGATGAGCACCGCGACCAGCAGCACGAACGTCCCGAAGAGCCCGACGTAGGTGAGCGGCGCGAGGCGCTTGTAGCCCAGCTTCATGAAGAGGATGAGCGTGCCCAGCCCCACGCCCGCGGCCATGAGCTGGCGCTTCAGGTAGTAGAAGCCGTCGCCGAGCTTGGACGTCGCGGCCACGGCGCTGGCTGAGTAGACCATCACCAGGCCCAGGGCCATCAGCCCGAGCACGGCGAAGAGGATCCACGCGTCGAACCGCAGGGGCTTGCTCGCGGTGGCTTTGCGAGCCACCACCGCCGCCGGCTGCTGCATCGCCAACGACGACATCACCGCTTCACTCATCCGACCAGACCGCCTTCGGCGCAACAGGCCTCTACAGCGCCGCCACCATCATCTTGAACCGTTCTCCGCGGTCCTCGAAGTTTTTGAACTGGTCGTAGGAGGCACAGGCCGGCGAGAGCAGCACCGTATCCCCCTTCCGGGCGAGGGCAGTGGCACGTTCCACGGCCACCTGGAGCTCCCGGCAGGCCACCACCGGCACCACGCCCTCGAAGGCGCGCTGGATGTTGGCGGCGTCCTCGCCGACGGTCAGCACCGCCTTGATTCGCCCCTTGGCGAGCGCCACCAACGGGTCGTAGGGCGCGCCCTTGCCGCGGCCACCGGCGATGAGGATCACGCCCTCGTCGAAGCTGCGGAGCGCGACGAGCGTGGAGTCGACGTTGGTGGCCTTGGAGTCGTTCACCCACTCCACGCCGTTGAGCTCGCGCACCAGCTCCATGCGGTGCGGCAGGCCCGGATAGCTGTCGAGGCCGGCTTGAATCTTGTCCTTCGGAACGCCTCCGAGCCGCGCGAGCAGCACCGCGGCCATGGCGTTCTCGCGGTTGTGAATCCCGCGGAGCGACTTGGCGGTAACGGTGTAGCTCTCGTCGGGCATGTCATCGGCGAGGCGCAGCGTGAGCTTGCCGCCGAGATCACGGATGCCGCGCGCGACCGGCGAGCCGTGCCCGAACGTGTAGCGCAGGCTGCGGATGTTCTCCGAGAGCGCCATCGCGTCCGGGCTGTGCGCGTTGATGACGGCGAAGTCGCGGTCGGTCTGGTTGCCGAAGATGCGCGCCTTGGCCGCGCCGTAGGCCTGGTGGCTCGGGTAGCGGTCGAGGTGATCGGGCGTGAGGTTCAAGAACGCCGCACCGCGCGGATGGAAGCTGTCGATCGACTCGAGCTGGAAGCTGCTCAGCTCGACGACGACCACGTCGCCGCGCTCGCCCATCGCGCGCTCGGACAAAGGCCGCCCGAGGTTACCGCCGGTGAAGGTCTTGAGGCCCGCGTGCGTGCAGAGGTGGCCGGTGAGCGCCGTGGTCGTGCTCTTGCCGTTGGTGCCGGTGATGGCGAGCACGGGCTCGTCGATGAAGCCGGACGCGAGCTCGATCTCGCCGATGACGGGCACGCCCTTCTCGCGCGCGGCCCCGAACGCGGCCGACGAGAGCGGCACGCCAGGGCTCGTCACCACGAGGTCCATCGACGCGAACAGCTTCGGGTCCAGCGAGCCGAGGTGCAGCGCCGCGCCGAGCTTCTTGAGCTCATCGCCGCTAGCGCCGATGTCTTCCTTCTCGTCGGCGACGGCGAGCTGGGCGCCCTCACGCGCGAGCAGGCGCGCGGCCGCGAGCCCGCTCTTGCCGAGCCCGACGACGAGGACCTTCTTGCCCTTGAGCTCGCGCGCCATCGGTCAGCGAAGCTTCAGCGAGAGGAGCGCCACCAGGCCGCTCAAGATTCCGGCGATCCAGAAGCGCACGATGATCTTCGGCTCGGCCCAGCCGTTGAGCTCGAAGTGGTGGTGGATGGGCGCCATGCGGAAGATGCGCTTTCCGGTCAGCTTGAAGCTCGCCACCTGGAGCATCACCGAGAGGATCTCCACCAGGAACACGGCGTTGATGATGGCGCTGACGACTTCACTCTTCGTCAGGATCGCCAGGCTCCCCAACGCGCCGCCGAGCGCGAGCGAGCCCACATCGCCCATGAACACCGAAGCCGGGTACGTGTTGTACCAGAGGAACGCCAGCCCCGCGCCCGCGATGGCCGCGCAGAACACCGCGAGCTCTTCCACGCCGTCCACGTGCTCGATGTAGAGGTACTGCGCCAGGTTCACGTGCTGGCCGTGCAGCTCCACGCCGAGCGTGGTGCCGGTCACGTAGGCGAGCACCAGGAAGATGAGCGAGCTGGTGATGGTCGGGCCGATGGCGAGGCCGTCGAGGCCATCGGTGAGGTTCACGGCGTTGCTCGTGCCGACGACCACCACCCACGCGAACGGCAAATACAGCCAGCCCATGTCCCAGTGGAACAGGTGCGTCGCGACGAACGGCAGCGTGAGCGTGGTGTCGAGCCGGAAGTCGGCGAACACGTACGGGAAGTGATCGCCGATGCGCCAGTTGCCCGCGTTCAGCCAGCCGTAGATCGCGATCAAGAAGAAGAGCGTCTGCAGCACCATCTTGTACCGGCCCGCGAGCCCCTTGGAGTTGCGCTTGGAGAGCTTGAGCCAGTCGTCGAGGAAGCCGGTGAACGCGTAGCCGCAAGTGATCGTGAGCGCGGCGAGCACGTAGCGATTGGTGAGATCCGCGAACAGCACGGTGCCCAGTCCCATCGCCGCGAGAATCAGCAATCCGCCGAGGGTGGGCGTGCCCTTCTTCTTCTGGTGCGACTCGGGCGTGTCCTCGCGCACGTTGGATTGGCCGTGCTGGCGGAAGCGCAGCTCGCGAATCAGCCACGGCCCGAGCAGCATGCCGCTCACGAGCGCGAACAAGCCCGCGGCCACCGTGCGGAAGCTCGGGTACCGCAGCACGTTGAGCACGGGGTAGCGCGACGCGAGCGGATAGAGCCAGAGGTAGAGCATCTCAGTGTCCGCCCGCCGCTTCGCCCGTGAGCCCCGCGACGATGCGCTCCATGCGCATCCCGCGGCTGCCCTTCACAAGCACCACATCGCCGGACGCGAGCTTCGACTTCAGAAGCGCGACGGCGTCGTCGGGATTCTCGGTGTGCACCACTTCACGCGCGCCCGACTTCTTCGCGGCCTCGGCGCCGAGCTTGGATCGCGGCCCGAAGAAGACAAGAAGCGGGAGCTTGGCAGCCTTCTCGCCCAGCTCGCGATGCGCGTCGCTCTCCTCGGCGCCGAGCTCGAGCATGTCGCCGAGGACGGCCACCGCGCGGCCCGTGCGCGCCAGCGACGCGACCGTGTCCAGCGCCGCAGCCATCGAGCCCGGGTTCGCGTTGTAGCAGTCGTCGAGCAGCGTGGCGCCCACGGGCAGCTTCTTCACATTCAGCCGCCGATTCGCCGGCGCGCTCTGCGCCAGCCCGCGCAGACACTCATCCGGCGTGTAGCCGAGCGCGGTCGCCAGCGCGAAGGCGCCGCACGCGTTCTTCGCGTTGTGCTCGCCCACGTGCGGAATGGCGGCGTTGAGCGTCTTGCCCTGGAAGCCGATGCGGAAAGCGATGCCGCTCGCGTCGTGCTTGTCGATGCCGAGCATGCGCACGTCGGCCTTCGCGTCGACGCCAAAGGTGATCAGCTTGCGACCGGAGTTCTTGGCTTCGGCGTGCGCGAGCGCGTCGTCCAGATTCGCGACCGCGATGCCGTCCTTCGGCAGGCCGCGATAGAGCTCGCCTTCCGCGTGCGCGACGCCCTCGAGCGAACCCAGTCCCTCGAGATGCTCGGGCTGCACCACCGTCACCACACCCGCCTGCGGCCGCGCGATGTCGGTCAGCCGCTCGACCTCACCCGGATGGTTCATCCCCAGCTCGATCACCGCGGCCACGTGCGTCGGCTCGAGCCGGAACAGCGTCAGCGGCACGCCGATCTCGTTGTTGAAATTGCCCTGCGTCGAGAGCGCCGGCCCGCGCGTGGACAAGATCGCCGCGACCATCTCCTTGGTGGTCGTCTTGCCGTTGCTGCCGCCCACCGCGCACACCGGAATCGAGAAGCGCTGCCGATGAAAGCGGCCGAGCCCGCCGAGCGCACGGAGCGTGTCGGGGACTTCAAAGATCGCAACTTCGGGCGGCAACTCGCTGCGGGGATGGCCTGCCTCTACAACGACACCCGTCACGCCAATGTCTGACGCTTGTTTCAGAAACGCATGTCCGTCGAAGCGCTCTCCGCGGAGGGCAACGAACAGATTCGCAAACTTCACGGACCGCGAGTCCGTGGTCACGCCAATGAAGACTTTCTGCGGATGCGTCGGATTGACGCAAACCGCGCCGGTTGCGGCGAGCACTTCCTCGGGCGTGAACAACGTGCTCATCGCGACATATCTCGATACATCACGGAACTACTTGCCCAGGACGCGCTTGGCCTCCTCGACGTCGTCGAAGTGGCGCTTCTCGGTCCCGATGATCTGGTAGCTCTCGTGGCCCTTGCCGGCGAGCAGCACCACGTCGCCTTCCTTGGCCAGGCCGATGGCGATCTCGATGGCCAGCTTGCGGTCGAGCTCCACCTCGTAGCCGCGGGCGCCCGAGGCCATCTCCTTCAGGCCGGCGCGCTTCATGCCGCCCTTCTCCAGGCCCTGCATGATCTGCTGGGTGATGGCCTGCGGGCTCTCGGTGCGGGGGTTGTCGTTGGTGACGATCACCTGGTCGGCGGCCTTGCCCACCGCCTCGCCCATCAGCACGCGCTTGCCCTGGTCGCGGTCGCCGCCGCAGCCGAACATCACCACCAAGCGGCCCTTGCCCAGCGTGCGCAGCGTGGACATCACGCGGCGAAGCGCGTCGTCGGTGTGCGCGTAGTCGATGAAGACGTTGACGCCCTTGCCCACCACGCGCTCCAGGCGCCCGGGCACGCGGTTCACCATCGAGACGCCGATGCCGATCGCCTGGCGCGGCATGCCCGACGCCACGGCCAAGCCGGTCGCCGCGAGCATGTTCTCGATGTTGTGCTGGCCCACCAGGGCGCTCTTGAGCTTCACCGGGCCGAGCGGGGTCTTCACGTTGAGCTCGATGCCGTCGAGCGTGACCTTGGCGTCCGAGCCGAGGATCTCCGCCTGCGGGTTCTTCGTGGAGAACCGCCAGGCGGTCTTCTTCATGCCCTTGAGCTCGGCGGCGAGGCGCTGGCCCCACTCGTCGTCGCCGTTGACCACCGCCACGCCGTCCGGCGCGAGGTACTGGGTGAAGAGCTTCGACTTGGCGTCGAAGTACTCGTCCATGTCGCGGTGGTAGTCGAGGTGATCGCGCGTCAGGTTCGTGAACGCCGCCGCGGAGAACGTCAGACCGGCCACGCGCTCCTGGTCGAGGGCGTGCGAGCTGACCTCCATGATCACGAAGTCGGTGCTCGCGTCCTTCATCTGCTTGAGCACGCGCTGCAGCTCCACCGGGCCCGGCGTGGTGTGGCTCGCGGGCACCGTCTCGCGCGCGAAGCGGTAGTTCACCGTGCCGAAGACGCCCGGCGACGCGCCCGCCGCCTTGGCGATGGCCTCGAGCAGGTAGGTGGTGGTCGTCTTGCCGTTGGTGCCGGTGACGCCGACCATCTTCATCTCGGCGGCCGGGTTGCCGAAGAAGTTCGAGGCCAGGAGCCCAGCGGTGCGACGCACGCGCTTGCTCACCAGCACCGGGACCTTCTTGTTGGGGATGTCGACGCCGTGCTCGGCGAGCGCGGCCACCGCGCCCTTCTCCACCGCGCTCGGCACGAAGGTCGCGCCATCCACCTGCTTGCCGGGCAGAGCGAGGAACAGGTCGCCCGGCTTGACGTTGCGCGAATCGTCGGTGACGCCCTTGATCTCGACGTCTTCCCCGTTCAGCTCCACGCCCGTGTTCGCAACGAGTTGGCTCAGCTTCATTCGCCGCCCTCTTCACCCGCTTCGAGCGCCGGGGAACCCGGTGTCGCCGGCCGGCCGCCGACGCTGCTCGAAGCTCATGTGCCCCGCCATGCTGGATGGGGGGCCTGCCGGAGTTTCCTCAATGCGCGCCGACCGATGCAGGCCTTCGGTTCCCCCGAACCCAGCGGCCTGCAGAAGCGAGCGCGCGCCTCTGTACGCCGTGGCCCGCCCATTCTGGGCTGGGTGGACCTGGCGCGGGCGGCGTTATAGCCGGGATTCGAGTCGGACCGATACCTTTGTTCCGCGTGGCACCACCGCGCCGGCTGCCGGAACCTGGCCAATCGTTCGTCCGCTTCCTTGCAGAGCGGGCTCCAGCTCGGCTTCCACGAGGGCCTTGGCGGCGTCGCGCGCGCCCAAGCCCGCGAGATTCGGGACGATGGACTGGTTGGCGCCGGCGGCGAGGACCTCTTCGGGTTCGTCGTCTTCAGCGGCTTCGGCAGGTGGCGGCGTCTTGGGGGTTGGTTCAGCCGCGGCCACCGGCATGGGATCGCGGTGCCTCGGCGGCACCCCAAGCTGGGGCAGGGCCTGCTCGGCGATCTCCTTGAAGGCGGGGGCGGCCACCTTGCCGCCGTACTTGTCGCCCTGCGGCTCGTCGATGATCACCGCGATGACCAGCTTCGGCGCCTCGGCGGGCACGAAGCCGATGAAGCTCGCGGTGCGACGGTCGGCCGAGTAGCCGCCGGTCTCCGGGTCCGCCTTCTGCGCGGTGCCGGTCTTGCCGGCCACCTGGTAGTCGCTCATGTTCGCGAGCTCGGCGGTGCCGCCCTTCTCGACCACCGTCTCCATCATCGCGGTCATGGTCTGCGCGGTCTGCGCGGAGACGACCTGGCGCACCGGCTCGGGCCCGTGGCTCTCGAGCACGGTCCCTTCCGGATCGACGACCTTGCGCACCAGGAACGGCCGCATCAGCTGCCCGTGGTTGGCGAGCGCCGCGTAGCCGGCGGTGAGCTGAATCGCGTTCGCCGTCAGGCCCTGGCCGAAGCTCTCGGTGGCGAGCTGGATGTCGGCCTTGGGGAACGGGATCGTGCCGCGCACCTCGCCGGGCATGCCCAGGCCGGTCTTCTCGTCGAAGCCGAACGCCTTGTAGTAGCTGATGAGCTTCTCGCGCCCGAGCTTCTCCGCGATCTTGGCCGCGCCGATGTTCGACGACTTCTGGATCACCTGGGTGACCGTGAGGCTGCCGAGCGGCTCATGGTCGTGGATGGCCTTGTTGCCGATGGGGTAGCGGCCGTTCTCGCAGAAGATGGTGTCCGTGGGCTTCACCACCTTCTCTTCGATGGCCGCGGCGACGCTGAACGCCTTGAACGTCGAGCCGGGCTCGAACGCGTCGACCACCGGCCGGTTGCGCATGGCGCTGCGCTCGCTCTTGCCCGGGTCGTTGGGGTTGAAGCTGGGCGCGCTCGCGAGCGCGAGGATCTCGCCCGTGGACGGATCCATCACCACCGCCATCGCACCCGTGGGCTTGCTCTTCTGCACCACGTGCGCGAGCGCGGTCTCGGCGATGTGCTGGATGCCGCGATCGATCGTCAGCTCCACTTTCGCGCCCGAGAGCCCGTCGGTGTCGACCACGCCCTCGGCGAAGACCGAGCGCCGCTGCGCGTCCTTGATGATGTCGATGCTCTCCGCGTGGCCCTTGAGGACGTCGTTGTAGGCGAGCTCGACACCCTCGAGGCCCTCGCCGTCGACGCCCGCGAAGCCGAGCACGTTCGCGGCCAGCTCGCGCTGCGGGTAGAAGCGCCGCGGCTCCTTCACGAACGTCAGCCCCGTGAACTGCAGGGCCTTGGCCGCGGTCACCTCGGAAGGCGTGGCGCCGCGCTTCAGCCAAACGAAGTGCTTGGGCGCCTTGGCGATCTTCTTGTCCAGCTCTTTAACCGGAAGGTTAAGCACCTTCGCCAGCGTCGGAACCGCGTTCGCGGGCAGCGCGCTGGGATCACAGGAGATCGAGTCGACGTCCACGCTCGCGGCGAGCGGTGTGCCGTTGCGGTCGTAGATCACGCCGCGGCGGGGCGCGATGGTGTCCTCTTGCACGTACTGCTCCTGGGCCATCTGCCGCATGCGCGGGCCGTCGACGAGCTGCAGCCGCGCGGCCTTCCAGGCCATCACCAGGAAGAGCGGCACGAACGCGATCGCGAGCAACCCCACGCGCACGCGCACCCACTTGATCTGCTTCTGATCCAGTCCGACGGCGCCGCCAGTGCGCATGCGAACCTCAGCGAGGAGCGAGGAGAGCCACGGGAGTTCCACTCGGACCGACGACGCCCGCATGCGGCTTCGACGCGCGCAGCGGCTTGTGCGACGCAGGCTTGCTGGTCGCAGGGGTCGGCGCGGCAGCCGTCGCGAGCGGGCCGCCCACCGGGAAGACCATCTGCGGCGCGGGCGCGGTCATGCCCAGCTGCGTGCGCGCGGTGGTCTCGATGTGCGCTGCGGAGCGCAACGTGGCGAGCTGTAGCTTGAGCGACGCGTTCTCGCGCTCGAGCTGCCGGTGCGTATCCTCGAGTTGGCCGAGCTCGTAGCCCGCCTCGACCGCGCTGACCTTGGCGAACACGTGCGCGATGCCCGCGCCACAGAGCATGGCCGCCATCGCGACCGCGGCCAGGATCTGGCGCGTGGCGCCGCTCGATCCGCCTGCTGGAAGGGCTGCAGCTCTCATCGGAAACGCTCCACCGCGCGCAGCTTGGCGCTTCGGCTTCTGGGGTTCGCTTCGATCTCCGCGTCGGTGGCGGTGACCGGCTTCTTGCTGAGGTTGTGGAAATCGCCGGGCGTGCCGCAGGTGCACACCGGCAAGCCAGGCGGGCAGATGCAGTGCGGCTCGAGCGCGCGGAACGCCTCTTTCACAGCGCGATCCTCGAGCGAGTGGAACGAGATGATCGCCGCGCGGCCGCCGACCTTCACCAGCTTCGGGATGTCCGCCAGCAGCGCGTCGAGCGCCTCGAGCTCGCGGTTCACGGCGATGCGCAGCGCCTGGAAGGTCTTCGTGGCGGGGTGGATGTGCCGCGGCCACTGCGCACGCGGGATGGCGTGGCCGATGGCGTCCGCGAGCTCGCCCGTGTTCGCGAAGGTGCCGGCCTTGATGGCCTTGGCGATGCGCTTGGCGTGGTGCTCCTCGCCGTAGTCGCGGATCACGTTGGCGAGCTCGTGCTCGCTCACGCGCGCGAGGAAATCCGAGAGCGGCTCGGCGTCCGGGCCCATGCGCATGTCGAGCGGGCCGGGCTTGCCGAAGGAAAATCCGCGCTCGGCCTCGTCGAGCTGCGGCGAAGAGACGCCGAGATCGGCGAGGACGCCGTCGACCATGCCGACCTTCGCGCCATCGAGCAGCGCGCGCGCATGCTGGAAGTTGCCCTGGAGCGGATGAAACATTTTTGTAAACTTCGCGAGCCGCTTCGACGCGGCCTCGAGCGCGCGCGGATCACGATCGATCGCGTAGACCTCGGCGCCCTTCGCGAGGAGGGCCTCCGTGTGTCCACCGCCGCCGAGCGTGCAATCCAGCACCACCGCGCCCTCCTTCGGGGCGAGCGCCGCCACCGCCTCGTTCAAGAGGACCGTGGCGTGCGCGAAGCTCAAAACCCGTTCCCGACGAAGAACCGCGCCCTCGCTGCCTCGACCGTCGCGCAGAGCTCCAGCTTTCCGTGCGCGCCCGCGGCTCGGAGAATCGCCGCGAGGTACGGGCTCGCGCCGGCCAGGATCAGATCGCCGCCCGCGCGCTTGAGCAGCTGGCGGGCCGCGGTGAGCATGCCCACGCCGCGAAAGTCGAGGTGATCGACGTAGGTCAGGTCGAGCACCATGCGCAGCGAGCCCTCCTGAGCGGAGCGGAAGCAGTGCTGGGCGAGCGCGCGGAGCTCCGTCGTCCCCAGCTCGCCGTCGGGGCGGAGCACCGCGGGCTCGAGCTCCTCGAGCTCTTCCGGGAGCTCGTTGTGCGCCAGGCTGTTCATCGTCTGCTTGTCCATGCCCCACCCTCCCGAATTCGAAATCGATCAGCCGCGCAGCTCGGCGAGCACCTTGGCGATGTCGGCGCCGTTGGCCTCGGCCATGGCGGTCTCGCGGGCCTTCTTCCAGCCGTCGGCGCTCCAGAGCTCGATGACCTTCACCATCCCGGCCCAGACCACTTCCTTCTCCAGGCCCGCGTGCGCGCGGAGGCTGGGCGGAACGAGGATTCGGCCGAGCTTGTCGAGCGCGCACTCCTGGGCGCCGGCGACGTAGAGCCGCATGAGCTGCTTGATGCCCGGCTCGAGCACCGAGCGGGTGGCGAGCGCGGCTTCCAGCGCTTCCCACTCGCGCACCGGGTACGCGTGCAAACAGGGATCGAGACCCGTCGTGACGATGAGGCGCTCGTCGTAGTTCGCGGCGAGCACTTCGCGGATCTTGGCCGGGAGGCTCGTGCGCCCCTTGGAGTCGATCGCGTGTTCGAAGACGCCACGGAACACCGCTGCACCGCCCTGATCCGCGCCTTGCCACTTCTTCCCACTCCTTTGTCGCGTGCGGGCGCGAAGGCGTCAAGGAAACGGCCGTCCAAGTGCTCATGAACACTATGGATTGTATCCATCGGTCAACACACCACTACAGATAGTGGGTGGATCGAAGTGGCATGATCCAGGTTCCTGGTGGCTGGTTGCTGGTTCCTGGCGGATTGCAGATCGGGCGGCCGATCAGGCGTTCACAACCAGGAACGAGGAACCAGGAACCAGGAACGGAACGGGTCACGAGCTTGCGAGCGAGAAGATCCGATGCGAGATTGCGCAGCCGAATGCGCCGATTGATCCTCGCCGCTGCGCTCCTGGGCGTGGCCTGTCAGAACCCGGTCGACAAGGCCGCCAAGGCGCGCATCTTCTCGCCCGAGGATCCGCCCAAGTTCGTCACCCGCGCCGCCGACGACTTGGGCCCGAGCCACTTGAACGACTCGGCCGAGCACATCAAGCGCGTCTTCACCATGAGCGCCCTCGAGGCGGCCGAGCGCCTCGGGCCGCACCAGGTGAAGAGCGCGCTCGAGTTCCGCTGGTCGGGCGCGGGCAGCAAGTCCGAGCTCGACGAGGTGCACACCCTCACCATCGGCAGCCACGGCGACTTCGCCGCGCGCCTCGATGCCGGCGATCGCCTCGGCGACAGCAAGCAGGGCATGGAGATGATCCGCGCCCAGGGCCGCGTGTTCGCCCGCAGCCGCTTCCAGAAGTTCCGCGAGCGCACGCGCGATCGCGGCGCCGCCGATCGCTACGAGCAGGAGGTCTACGACGTGCTGGGCACGCTCTACGAGCTCGTCGACGGCCGCGTCGCCCTCTCGCCCGAGGGCGAAGACACCGTCGCGGGCCGCAAGGTCTACAAGTACCGCGTGGTCCTCGCGGAGAAGACGCCCGCCCTCGACGACGGCCCCAAGCTCCCGCCCCTGGCCACGCCCAAGGGCGGCTACGACGCCCATCTCAAAGCCGAGCAGCTCCTCTCGCAGAAGCGCGAGCCACGCACGCTCTCGGGCACGCTCTCCGTCGACGCCCAGACCGCCGTTCCGCTGGCCGCGCGCCTCGAGGGCACGGTCGACGCGCCGGGCGAGGGCAACGATCACGCGAGCCTGCACCTGCTCGTGGACACCAGCGTCCCGAAGGTGGGCGCGGACCTCGTCGTGGCGGCGCCGAAAGACGTCGCCGTGGACGCCGACCGACCCCAGTCGATCGCCGCCGCCTTGGAGCGCTTCGATCTGCCCCGCGCCGCCACCCGCGCGGACGGCGGTGCGGACGCCGAGGACGACGAAGACAAGTAGCTGAATTCAGGCTTCTTTGTCGCGCCGCGCCGTGGACGGGCGTTCAGGTGCCAAAAATCGACGTCAGAGTCGGGCAGAAAAATTGACGGAACCCGCCCCGGCGGTAGTGTGGCTCGAACCCGGAGTCATGCGCCGTAAGGAGTTCAAGGTCATGGCAGCCAAGAGCACCACCACCACCCTGACGACCAAGCAGGTCGCGACCGCCCTCGACAAGGGCGTCGTCACCGCCGAAGAAGAGCGCGCGCTGCGGATGCGGCACGGCGCCAAGGTCTCGCCCACCGCGCCCCTGCCGCAGAAGGCCGCCGCGGGCAGCGAGGCCGCCGACGAGCTGCTGCTGATGGAGATGCAGCTTCTGAAGGCGTATCGCGCGCACCTCGCCAGCCAGGGCCGCGGCCCGTCGGCGGTGAAGGCCACGCCGACCACGCAGAACCGCGCCAAGGACAAGATCGTCCGCGCGCTGCGCAAGAAGCGCTAGGAAACGCGCACAGCGCGATCTCCGGCGGCATTCGGGCTCGACCCGGGTGCCGCCGTTCTCGTTCCAGAGGAAATTTCGCCTGCCCCAGAGATTGGTTGGGGCGACCTCGGATCGCGCCGGGATTTTCGACGAGGTCGAGGAGCGAGGAGGAGCGTGCCCGAATGCACGTGACGACGCAGCGACGATGAGATCGGCGAAAAGACCCAGCGAGGCGAGGAGCGACTCAACCGATTTCTGGGGTTAGTTCGCAGCGCGCGCGATGAAGCCCGAGAGCAGCTTCGCGAGCTCCGGCGCGCTCCCCACGATCGAATCGCGGTTCAACGACGTCTCGCTCGCGTGCGCGCGCAGCAGCTCCGACGCGTGCGGATTGCGCCACCAATCTTCATCCGCGTGCTCGATGAGCGCTCGGTGCAGCCGCTCGCTGAGCAGCAGCGCGCGCAGCTCGCTCGCGCAATCGATCACGTCGAGCGCGAAGCAACCCGTGGCCGGCCCGTCGACGCCCGTCGCCGAGTTGATTCGCGAACGCGCGTGATCTTTCGCAGACTCGGTCGGACCTTGATTCGCGAGCTCGCGCGCAACCAGAAAGCGCGCCGCCGCGAGCCGAAGCGCGAAGAGCGAACGCAGCGCGAACGCCTGGGCCAGCTCGTGCGCAGGGCGCGAGGGATTTCGCAGCACGCGTCGATGCCATGCGGGCTCCACGAGCGGCCGCGCGAGAATCCAACCCGTCGATTTCGCGAGCGACGGATCAATGAGCACCGCATCGTCGCCGTCGAGAAGCGCCAGGTGAATCGCCTCTCCGACTCCACGTGCGAGCGTCTCTCCATCGGCCGGAGTGCCCAGCGGCGCCGCGACCACCGCGAGCTCGTTCGCTCCAAATCGCGCGACCACGAGCCCCGGAACGCGCCCCGGCCGCGCTTCCGCATCGACTGCGATTCCACGAGGATCCAGCCCCACGCCACGCGCAAGCTCCCGGGCCAGCTCCAGCGAACGGTGCGGCGAGAGGTGCTCGCGGAGATCCAGCAGCTGCAGCGCGAGCTCGAAGTCGTGGCCCGCCCCGCCCCGCCCCGCGTCGACGCCCGCGCGCCGGAAGCGGAACTCGAGCAGATCGTGCGCGGCATCGTTCGTCTCGCGAAGGATCCGTTCCGCATCGGCCGCGAGCGCACCCAGCTCGAAGCCCAGCAGCGGATTCAGCGCGTTCTCGCTCGAGAGCTCCAGCCGCGTGCGCGATTCGAGGCGCCGCTCCAACGCTTCGGCCTGGTGGTGCTCGATGGCACGAAGGGCGTCGTCGACGGCCTTGGCCAGGAGCGCGCGCCGCCGCCGATCGACGCAAATGGGCAGCTCGCGAAGCGCCTCGGGCAGCGCGAGCAGCTCCAGCTCCACGCTCACCTGCCCGCCCGCCAGCGCCTCGAGCGCCCTCGACTCCGCGCGCGCGGCCGCGACGTCACCCAGCTCGCGAGCGAGCGCCAGCGCGAGGGGAAGCGCGTTCGCGTCGCGAGCCGCCAGGAACGGCTCGGGCGTGCCCAGCGCCGGCGCGCGTGAAGCCAGACCCGGCAGATCAACCGACTTGCGGATGCCCGCCTGCCAGCCCGCGAGGGCGCGCGCCCGACGCTCGCGCTGGACGCGGAGGGCTTCCAGCCAGGCGTGGTTGGGCTGCGCGAGCGACATGGGCCGAGCAAGATTAGCGAATGAAGTCCGGGGCGGCGCTTCCTTGACACCCTGCGTTGGCAGGAACTACGGTGCCCGGCTCTCAAAGGGCGCAGGTCCGCCCCAAATCCGAGGTCGCAGCACCATGCACGAGAACTTCCTCTTTACGTCCGAGTCGGTCACCGAGGGTCACCCCGACAAGATCTGCGACCAGATCTCCGACGGCATCCTCGACGCGCTCATCGCCAAGGATCCCGAGGCCCGCGTGGCCGTGGAGACGCTGGTCAAGACCGGCCTGGCCATCGTGGCCGGCGAGGTGACCACCAACGCCTGGGTGGACATCCCCAAGATCATCCGCGGCACCATCACCAAGATTGGCTACACCGACTCGGCGATGGGCTACGACGGCAACACCTGCGGCGTCATGGTGGCCATCGAGGGCCAGAGCCAGGACATCGCCCGGGGCGTCGACTCGTCGGCCAAGAAGGAGCAGGGCGCCGGCGACCAGGGAATGATGTTCGGCTACGCGTGCAACGAGACCGACACGCTCATGCCCGCGCCCATCTACTACGCGCAGCAGCTGACCAAGAAGCTGGCCGAGGTCCGCAAGGCGAAGAAGCTCCCCTTCCTGCGCCCCGACGGCAAGAGCCAGGTGACGGTGCAGTACGAGGGCGGCAAGCCGGTGCGCATCGACACCGTGGTGGTCTCCACCCAGCACGCCGAGGAGGCCAGCAACAAGGCCATCCACGCGGGCGTGATGGACGAGGTGATCCTCAAGGCGCTGCCCAAGAAGCTCATCGACAAGAAGACCAAGTTCTTCATCAACCCCACCGGCCGCTTCGTCATCGGTGGCCCCATGGGTGACTCGGGCGTGACCGGCCGCAAGATCATCGTCGACACCTACGGCGGCATGGGCCGTCACGGCGGCGGCGCGTTCAGCGGCAAGGATCCGAGCAAGGTGGACCGCTCGGCGGCGTACATGTGCCGCTACATCGCCAAGAACGTGGTGGCGGCGGGCCTGGCCAAGCGCTGCGAGGTGCAGGTGGCCTACGCCATCGGCGTGGCGGATCCGGTGAGCGTGCTCGTGGACACCTTCGGCACGGGCGTGGTGAGCGAGGAGAAGATCGCGCGCGCGGTGCGCCAGACGTTCGGCCTCAAGCCGCGCGAGATCACCGAGCAGCTCGACCTGCTCAAGCCCATCTACCAGAAGACCGCGGCCTACGGTCACTTCGGCCGGAACGAGAAGGAGTTCACCTGGGAGCGCGCGGACCGCAAGGACGCCCTCCGCGACGCCGCCGGCGCGAGGAACCTTCACGTGGTGAACGGCTAAGAGCTACAGATATATCGAGATAGTGCGAAGGGCTCCCGGAGTGGTCGGGGGCCCTTTCGCTTTGGTCGCCAGGCTTCCCCCGGCACGCTCCGTGACGAGGTGCCTGGGGAACCGTGACGGTGACGGGTGAATGGGAAACGGGCCGTTCACCGTTTACCAGTCACTGTGACCGTTCCCAAAGTACGCGCGGGCCCGGACATCCCAGGGAAAGCCGTGCACCCTCGGGGCCGCGTCAACCGGCCTTCAGCGAGTCCAGGTAGTCCACCGCGCGCTTCGCGAACTGCGCGAACGGCTCGTTCACCACGTACAGCACGTCCTGGTAGCGGGTGGGATCGTACGCGCGACCGCCCATGTCGTCCCAGTCGATGGGCCGCAGCTCGGCGTCGCGCACGTAGCGGCCCAGCTCGCCAAAGCTCGAGAGCAGCCCCGCGCCGTACGCCTGCGGCTCGCCGCCCTCCATCACCACGCCGAACTCCATGGTGTACCAGTACATCCGACCGACCTTCTCGAGGTCCGCGTCGCTCACCCGCGCCGCCGCCCGCCCGAAGGCCTGGTTCAGCGACGCGAAGATCGGGTGCCCGAGGGTCGCGGCGTGGCCCACCAGCTCGTGCACCACGTCGGGCTCGGGCGTGTAGAGGGGCACGCTGGGGTGCCGCATGTACTGCGTGGACAAGAACACGCTCTTGCCCATGAAGCCCAGGAACGTGCGGTGCGACACCAGCCCGGCCACCGGCAGCATGGCGAAGCCGCTCGCGCGCTGGAGCAGGGTGTTCACATCGCGGAGCTGGGGCACGCTCTGGCGGTCCACCGGCACCGACTCCAGCGCCTCGTGGTACGCCCTCGCCGCCCGCTTCTGGTGCAGCGGCGCCAGCTCGCGCCACACCGTGCGCCACACCTCCTGCTCGGCGGGCAGGTACTCCACCAGAGGCGCGGGCGTGCCCTCCACGTAGTTCAGCGCGAGCTTGGCGATGGCGTTGCGGCGCGCGCGGTAGGCGGCGTCGCGGAACCCCGGGTGATCCGGATCCAGCTGGACGATGTCGTCCTGGCTGGTCATCGCCTCGCGCGAGGGCGTGGGGTTCAGCTGGACCAAGGCGCACTCCTGAAAAACAGCAGGGCGAACGTATAGACGCTCCCGCCTACAAAAGTAACCCCTGAGCTCCTTCGAATCGATGACGCGCAACGCCAATTCCGACCGGCCGCGTCAGCGAAGCCGCTCCTAGAAAAGACATATCTAGATATGTCACTCGTGAAGGCGGATCACCTGGCGGCGAACCATGTCCCGCAGGGTCTCGATGACCTCGATGGGGTTCAGGGTGCTCTCCGCGAGGATGAGCTTGGGGGTCTTGCCCTGGCGGATGAAGTGCGCCACCTCGCGGCCGAAGGGCGGGCAGAAGCGCTCGTAGAGGGTGAACGCGGCGCCGTCCACCTCCACCGCGGCGGCCCTCACCAGGAGCGTCTCCATGGCGTTGGCGTCCTCGAGGCTGGCGGTGATGGCGATCTTGTCCAGCAGCGGCACCAGCGGCTCGGGCAAGAGGTTCTTCGACTGCGGCAGCTGGTTGGGCAGGAACTGCGCGTCCCCGTCGCGCAGGCGGACCAGCAGCGGCAGGGCCTGCTCACCGGAGAAGCGCTTGCCGGCCTGCTGCGCCGCCACGAAGGTGGCCATCCCGCGCTGGAGGCCCACGTTGTAGACGCCCATGCCGTCGGCGAGGGCCACGGTGCCCGTGCGCCCGGCCGTCGCGAGCTGGCCCATCAGCCAGCGCACCCCGAGCTGCTCGATGCGGCCGTGCACGCCCTGCCCCGCGGAGATGGCGGCCTTGGTCTGGTCGCGGGGCTCGAGGGCCACGCGCACCCGGCGGGCGAGCACGTCCATCTTGCTGGCCTTGGCGAGGTAGTCCTGGGCGCCGGCGCCCACCGCGCGCAAGCTCTCGCGGTAGTCGTCCTGCGCGGAGAGGAACACCACCGGCGTCTCCGCCACGCGCACGTCGGTGCGGATCTTGCGGAGCAGCCCCCAGCCGTCGAGGTGGGGCATGTTCAGGTCGGCGACCACGATGTCCGGCCGGCCGGCGACGCAGGCGTCGAAGCCCTGGAGCCCGTCGCTCGCGGTGGCCACCTGGAACCCGGCGCGGGTGAGGAAGGCGCTGAAGAGCTTCAGGAGATCCGGCTCGTCGTCGACGAGGAGGCACTTGAGCGGCGCGCCGGTCGGTGCGGCGGGCGCCACCGGCTCGTCCGCGACCTCGATCTCCATGTCCACTTCGAGCTCCAGGGTCTCGGGCCGGGCCTCGTTGGGGCCGGTGATGGCACTTTGGGGCGGACGGAACGTCGCCTCGGGCGTGCCGACGAGCGCCTCGAGCGCGGCCTCGCCGGAGAGCGCGTCGCAGCGGGCGGAGACGAGCTTGCCTTTGTCGAAACGGGCGACGGCGGTGGGCTCACCGGTGGTCAGCTCGGTGGTGAGCCCCAGCCGAGCCATCACCGCCACCAGGCGCTCGGCCGCGGGCGGGGCAAACGGCGCGCCCGGCGAGGCGCGGAGGCTTCCCAGCGCCAGCACCGCCTTGAGCTCCACCTCCGGACGCAGCGGGCGGTTCACGTAGTCGGCAGCGCCGGCGCGCAGGGCCTCGAGCAGCTCCTCGCCCTTTGGTGCCGAGGTCATGAGCACCACCGGCAGGTGCAGGGTGCGTGGATCGCGGGCGAGCGCGCGCACGACCTCCAGGCCGCTCTTGTCCCCGAGGCTGCTGGACACCAGCACCACGTTGGGCGTGAAGCGCACCACGCCGGCCGCAGCTCCCGTCGGATCGGCCACCGCGCCCACGGCGACCCCGTAGGCCTGCAGCTGCGCCGCCAACATGCGCACCGCCTCGCGATCGGTGTCGACGATGAGCAGGCGGATCTGGGTGGTGAGCATGGTGGCCACAAGAATAGACCGACGCGCGCCCGGCGTCCGCGCTATCGGGCCCACCCGGCGAGGGGTTTTGACACCCCTCAAAAGCCGCTTCTAGATTGCCACCCGCCCAGGCAAGCTGCCTGACAGGTTCACCGGGAGAGAACGTGCTCGCCAAGTGCTCGCGCTGCAGCCAGACCTTCCAGACCGACCGCTATGGCGAGCAGTTCTGCCCCTTCTGCGGCGCGCAGGTGATGATCGCCGCCCCCGCCGGGGCCGCTGCCGTTCCGGGTGCGCCCGGTGCGCCGGCCGCGACGGGCGCGCTCCCGCCGCCGGGTGCAGCAGGCGCTGCGCCGGGCGAGCCGCACGAGGCGCCCGTCGACAACCCCAACGCCAACGGCGGCTGGTTCAACGCCGCGATGGCCACCTGGAAGCAGAGCGTCTTCGACCCGAACAAGTTCTTCCAGGGCCTCAAGCCCGGCCCCGACGCCGGCGGAGCGGTGGGCTACGCCTGCGCCGTGCTCGCGGTGGGCGGGCTCCTCGCGGGCATCATGGGCGTGCTCCAGAGCTTGGCCCAGCGGGCGCAGATGGAGCAGCTCCACGAGCAGCTGAGCCAGATGCCTCCCGAGGCGCGCCAGTTCATGGACGCCTTCATGAAGCTCGCCGAGCCCGGCATCGGCACGGTGCTCCTCACGCCGGTGATGAGCGTGATCGGCTTCTTCATCACTGCGGGCCTGCTGCACGTGGCCCTGATGATCGTGGGCGGCAACAAGCACGGCTTCACCGCCACCCTGCGCGCGGTGGGCTACGCCCAGGGCCCGGTGCTCTTCAACGTGGTGCCCTTCTGCGGCGGGATGGCGGCGTGGATCTGGGTGCTGGTGCTCACCGTGATGGCCATGGCCGGCGTGCACGGGATCAGCATCGGCCGCTCCATCGGCGCGTACGCGGTGATGTTCTTCGGGCTGTGCTGCCTCTGCATCCTGCCGGTGTCGGCGCTGGTGGGCGCGGGCATGGCCAGCGCGCTGAGCCACTAGGGAGAATCGTGACGGCCCGGCTCACCTTCCAGCGGCCCGCAACGCGGTTCACGCTGCTCTCCATCTACGGGCTCATCGCGGCCTTCGGGCTGCTGGTGGCGCGCTTCATTCCCATCGCCAAGCTGATGCAGCCGTGGTGGGGCTGTCCCTTGCGGCGGACGACGGGCATTCCCTGTCTGGCCTGCGGGCTCACCCGCGCCTTCGATTGGGAGGCGCACGGGCACTTCGCGCGCGCCTTCGCGCTCACGCCGCTGGGCGCGATGGCGCCAGTGGTCTCGGCGATCGTGGCCGCGTGGGGAATCGCGGTGCTCGCGGTGCGCGCGCCGCAGCCCGACGTGCACCTCGACGCGCGCGACTGGCGCATCATCCGCTGGGCCCTGCTCGTCTCCGTGGTGGGGAACTGGGTGTACATGGTGCTGACCCGGAAGCCGACGTGAGCGGCGTCGACGCGGCGCTGATTCTGGGCGCGTACCTCCTCGGCGCGATCCCCTTCGGGCTGGTGCTGGGCAAGGCGCTGGGTGGCGTCGACGTGCGCGCGGCGGGCTCGGGCAACATCGGCGCCACCAACGTCGCACGCACCGCGGGCAAGAAGATCGGCGCGCTGGTGCTGCTCCTCGACGCCCTCAAGGCCCTGCTGCCGGTGCTGCTCGCGAAGAAGCTCTTCCCCGACGACGTCGTCTTGCACGCAGCGGTGGGCGCGGCCGCGGTGCTGGGCCACGTGTTTCCGATATATCTCAAATTCCGCGGCGGCAAGGGCGTGGCCAGCGCCATGGGCGCGCTGCTCGGGCTGGCCCCGCTGGCGACGCTGGGCGCGCTCGTCTTGTTCGGGATCGTCTACGCGGCCACGCGGCTGGTGAGCCTCGGCTCGCTGCTCGGCGCGGCGCTGACGGTGGTGCTCACCTTCGCGCTCGGCTATCCGCGGCCGTACGCGTATTGCGCGCTGGGCATCGCGCTGCTCATCGTGGTGCGGCACCAGGGCAACATCGCGCGGATGCTGCGGGGCAACGAGAACAAGCTCTAGCTCTCCGCGGTCGCGAGCAGCCGCGCGATGCGCTCGGGCTCCACCACGTACACCAGCGTCTTCTCCTGGCTGTAGATGACCTGCCCGGGCGCGGCGTCGCGCGGCTTGCGCAGGTACTTGGCCGGCAGGTAGCTCACCTCGGCGCGCGGCTCGCCCTTGGCGTCGCTGAAGTGCAGCGCGAGCGCGCAGGCGTCGAGGAGCACCTCGGGCTTCACCTGCTCGCGCTTCTCCAGGGGCACGACCACGTGCGCGCCCTTGCGACCGCGCGCGTGCAGCCAGAGGTCGTGCGGCCGCGCGACCTTGAAGGTGAGGAAGTCGTTCTCCGCGGAGCCCTTGCCAACCAGGATGCGCGCGCCGCCTTCGGCGCGGAACTCGCGGAACGGCTTGCGCGCCTCGGGCTCGCCCTTGCGCGACGGCGCGAGCTTCTCCGGCACGCGCAGCGCGCGCTCGCGGAGCGCGTCGTCGTCCAGCGCGGCGAGCGAGGCCAGCTCCTGCTGGAGCTGCTCGACCTCGCGCTGGAGCTGCACCAGCCGCTCGCCCGCGCGCGCGGCGCCCTGCTGCAGCCTCCGGTACTGGCGGAAGTGCCAGGCGAGGTTGTCGGCCGGCGAGAGCTCGGGCTTGAGCGCGATGGTCACCTGCCGCGGCTCGCCGCTCGAGTAGTCCGTGAGCGCGACCTCTCTCGCGCCGCGCTTCACCTGGTGCAGCGAGCTCTTGAGCAGCTCGCCCGCCACCCGGTGCGCCTCCGCTGCCTCGCCGCGCGCGGCCTCGACGGCGACCTTCTTCACCGTGCGCTGCGTCCGCTCCAGCTTCGTGCGCAGCGGACGCTCGATGCGTGCGCGCAGCGCCGCGCGATCCAGCTCGCGATCTTTTTCCGCGTACGCGGCTTCGATTTGAGTCGAGAGCGCGAAGTCCGGCCCGGGCGCAAAGCGGCTGCGCGCGGTCTTCGCCGGCGGCTCCGACGCGGGCGGCACGTACGGCCTCCCCGGCGCCAGCGCGCGCACCTGCGAGAGGTTCGGCCCCGCGAGCGCGAGCAGGTTCCCATTCGCCGCGAGCAGGAAGAGATTCCCGTGACGCCCGGTGAGCTCGGCCACCACGCGCCGCTCGCCCTCGTCGTCGGCGAAGCGCAGGCTCACCACGCGATCGCCGGGCGCGAGCTCGAGCGCCGCGAGCTTCTTGCCCACCAGGTGCGCGCGAGCCTGCTGCTGGAACGCGAGCGGCTCCGCGGGCGACGGCGGACGCGCGCCGGCGAGGTGCATGCGGGTGCGGCCGGGCTCGGCGTCGAGTCGGAGCAGATGCGTGCGGCCCGGCACGCGCAGCTCGAGCAGCAGCACGCGCTCGCGCGGGGCGTACGCCTGCTGCACCACCGCGCCCACGAGCGCAGCGAGCTCGTGGACGACGTCTGCCAATTCTTCGACGGACAGGCTCATGGGCGCTCAGAAATGCAGCGGCCCGCCGCTCGGAGGAGCGCGGGCCGCGGCACTACAGCGGGACGACGCGAGCTACTTCTTCTTGCCCTTGCTCGCGCCCTTCTTGGCGGTCTTCTTGGCGGCGGTCTTCTTCTTCGTCGTCTTCCGCTTGGCGGCCATCGTTTCCCTCCTTGGGAAATTTTCGTGTTCAGCGACGCGGTGAGCTTATGGACTTCTTTTTTTGTTCGTCAAGAGAGTGGTTCGACGATCACGGCGTTTCGCACGTCATCAGGCAGCTGCTGGCGAAGAGCTCGCACTGCGCGATGTCGCCGAAGTTGGTCGGGCTGTACGTCGTGGAGCCGTCGGTGCACACCAGGCCGGTGTTGCAACCGCAGCTCGCGCCGCACGGCTCGCCCACGCCACCGGACTGGCTGCTGCAGCCGCCGCCCGTGCCGCCGATGCCGCCGATGCTGCCGAAGCCGCCCGTGCCGAAGCCGCCCGTGCCGAAGCCGCCCGTGCCAAAGCCGCCCGTGCCAAAGCCGCCCGTGCCGAAGCCCGCGGTGGTTCCCGCGGTGGTGGAGCTGGTGGTGCCCTGGCCGACGCACTGGCAGTGGGTCTGGTCGCACTGCTGGTTGTTGTTGAAGCAGGTATTGCAGTCGAAGCTGGAGGTGCAGCTGCCGCTGGTGCCCGTGGTGCCGGTGGTGCTGGTGCCGTTGGTGGTCACGGTGGTGGCGGTGGTGCCCGTGCTGCCGCCGGCCTGGCAGGTGTGGCTGGTGGTGTTGCAGGTCTGGCCCGCGCTCACGTTGCAGCAGCCGGTCTGCGGCGTGCCGCAGAGGTTGTCGGCCACGCAGCCCAGCTTGCAGACCGGGGCGCCGCCGTCGGGAATCGACGCGCAGTACCACGCGGGCGAGTTCGAGTGCTGGCTCTGGCACTGGGTGTCGGAGGTGCAGCCCGCCGAGCCGCTCACGCACTTGCCGGTCGAGGGATCGCACACGTTCGGGCTCACGCAGTCCGTGGAGGCCGTGCAGGGGCTGCAGGTGCCGTTCACGCAGCCCAGGCCGTTGCAGCTGGAGGCGTCGGTGCAGTTGGCGCGCGCCACGCAGTGGCCGCTCGAGTCGCAGTTCTCGTTGGAGAGGCACTGGCTGTTGGCGGTGCAGGCGCCGCAGTGGCCGGGGTTGCCCGAGTAGCACACCGGCTGCTGCGTGCCGTGGCAGTCGTTGTTGTTCTGGCAGCCGTAGACGCACTCGTGCGCCTGGCAGATGTACGCCTTCACGCACTGATCGTTGGAGGCGCAGCCGGCGTCGCCCGCAGGCGCGCCGCACTCGCCGCCCGCATCGGGAAGCTCGAGGCACGCCTGGGCGCCGGAGCAATCGCTGCGGTGGGTGCAGGGGCCGCCGCTGCCGGTGCTGCCCGTGGTTCCCCCGGTGCTGCCCGAGCCCGTGGTGGATCCGGTGACCACGGTGCACGCGCCGCTCGAGCCGCAGAACGTGCCCGCAGGACACTGCAGCGGGTGGGTGCCGTTGCACACGCCGCAGTGGCCGTTGATGCAGAAGGTGCCGGTGCCGCACTGGTTGTCGTCGGTGCAGATCCCGTTGCCGGTGGTGGTGCCGCTGCCGGCGCTGGTGGTTCCGCCGGCGTCGTTCGTGTGGGGCTTGCTCGACGTTCCACCACACGCAGCGACCATCGCCGCACACACAGCCACAGCCAGAACTCGCATCTGCATCGGAGACCTCGGGGCGTCTTAAAAAGAGCGGGAGCGCCGGACCTGACACCCGCTGAAAAAGGCGTGCAAACTACCAGTCCGCCGCTTGCTTGCAAAGCCACCGCCCTTCTCGTAGAAGAACGCGCGTTCATTTTCCGGGAACACGCGCGGCCGCGGCGCGTTGGTCCAGCGCCGGAAGCTGCGCAACCTGCCGAGATTCCCATGCTCACAGCCAAGCTATTGTCCTTCACCCTCCTCGGGGCCGAGTGGATCCTCTGGCTCCTGGTGGTGCTCTCGGTGGTGTCGGTGGCGATGATGATCGAGCGGCTGGTCTTCTTCTTCGGCCACCGGCTCGGCAACTCCAACGACCTGGCGCTGCGCATCCTCAAGGGCGATGTCGAGGGCGCGCAGAAGGCCGTGGGCGATCAGCCGGGGCTCGAGGCCGCGGTGGTCCGCGAGGGCCTGGCCAACGTGAAGCTGGGGCCAGGCGCCGTGGAAGAGATCATCGCAGCGACCGTCGCGCGCGAGCGCAAGCGCTACGAGCGCGGGCTGGCTTTCTTGGGCACGCTGGGCAACAACGCGCCGTTCATCGGCCTCTTCGGCACGGTGCTGGGCATCATCCGCGCGTTCCACGATCTCGCGGCGACGAACGCCATGGCCGGCAAGGCGCAGGCGGCGGGCGCGGCCACGGTGATGAGCGGCATCTCCGAGGCGCTGGTGGCCACGGCGGTGGGCCTCTTCGTGGCGCTGCCGGCGGTGGTGGCCTTCAACAGCTTCAACCGCTGGCTCAAGAGCATCACCGGCTCGGCGAACGAGCTCGGTCACGCCATCGTCGGTCACCTGCGCGCTGAGAGCGGCAACGAGCGCAAGGCGGCTTGAGGCTGATCCAAGCCTGATCCGAGGAACGCCATGGCCGGCTCCGCCGAGGACAACGACGAGGAGATGATCAGCGGCATCAACGTCACGCCGCTGGTCGACATCACCCTCGTGCTGCTCATCATCTTCATGGTGACGGCCACGTACATCGTGAAGGCGAGCATCGACGTGGATCTGCCTCGCGCGGCCCACGGCGGCGAGGACGTGGGCGAGATGCTCACCGTGATCATCAAGCAGAAGGACGGCCTCGCCGACAAGCGCGGCGCGCCCTGCGACGTCATGGCGGTGAACGGCCAGTTCACCGATGAGGCGGGCTTGAAGGCCCAGCTCACCGAAGCGGTGGCCAAGGACAAAGACGCGAAGGTGATGATCAGCGCCGACCAGGCCTGCACCCACGGCGAGTTCGTGCACGTGGTGGACCTGGTGAAGGGCCAGGGCATCACCAAGTTCGCCATCAACATCGAGAAGGACGCGAGCGCGCCGGCGCCGGCGCCCGCCCCCTAGCCGAGGCCGACCGTGACCGTGGAGATCCTCACGCCCGGTCGCGATGATCCGCGCGATTCCGGCGCGGGGCTGGTGCTCGGCGTGTTCGTGTTCTCGCTGGGCGCGCACTTCGCGTTCTACCTGCTGCTGTCCAGCACCCAGCTGATCCGCATCGAGGCGCCGAAGCCGGTGGAAGTGGAGATCGTGGAGCGGACCAAGCCGCCGCCCCCGCCTCCGCCGCCGCCCGCGCCGCCCAAAGAGATCGAGAAGCCGAAGCCGCCGCCCAAGGTGCACCTGCCGCCGCCGCCCAAGGCGCCGCCGCCGCCGCCGCCCAAAGCCGAGCCGCCGCCGCCGAGCGCGCCGCCGCCGCCGAAGGCCGCGCCCACGCCGATCAACATCGGGCTCTCGCTGAGCTCCACGTCGCAGGGTGGTGCGTTCGCGGCGCCGGTGGGCAACACGCTCTACGGCAAGCCCACGGACAAGGCCGCGGATCCCAACGCCTCGAAGCCTTACGCGGCGGCGCCGCCGACGGCGAAGTTCGTGCCCAGCTACCAGCTCACCGAGCCGCCCGAGGTGATGAACAACGACGAGGCGTTCTCGCGGGCGCTCTACCCCGAGGAGGCGCGCAAGGAGGGGCTCGAGGGCCGGGTGGTGATGCAGCTGACCATCGACGAGACCGGGCGGGTGTCGAAGGCGAAGGTGCTCCAGGGCGCGGGCCACGGCTTCGACGAGGCGGCGGTGAAGGGATCGCTGACGAAGCTGCGGTTCAAGCCGGGGAAGCAAGGCGGCCAGGCCGTGGCCACCGAGATTGTGTACACGGTGAACTTCCTCTTGGACTGAGCGGCTGGGGCGCGAGGTTTCCCGCCTTCACTCAGGCGCGCGCGTACCTGGGAAACGGTAACGGTGATCGGTGTGCGGTGATCGGCCGATCACCGATCACCAGTCACCGTCACCGTTCCCCAAGCAAGATCGCGTGCGGGTGCAGCGGGGAAACCTCGTCCCCCGCCAGATCCCAGGTTGAACTGGATCGCTTGCGTCGAACTTCGACCACATGTTACCGAGCTGCGTTGTTGGCTTTTCGGGGGTCGTCCGGGGTGGACACGCAGGGCCGCATCTTGATCCTCGCCAGCTCGGCCACCGAGCGCAGCGCCTTGCGCGCGGCACTCGCCGACGCCGAGCTCGAGCTCGCCGAAGCCTCCACCGCCGCCGAAGCGTTCGCGCGCGTGGAGGCCGAGCCCTTCAACCTCTGCCTCTTCGCCGCCGACCTGCCCGACGCCGGACCCGCAGCCGTGCTCCGCGGCCTCGAGGAGCGCACGCGCGAGTCGCCGCTCTCCACCATCGCCCTCGCCGCACCCAGCCACGTGGCGCGCCTGCTAAACCTCGGCGCCGACGACGTGGTGGCCCGGCTCGCGCCCGCCGAGGAGCTCCGCGCGCGCGTGCTCTCGCGGCTGCGCTGCCGGGCGCGGCTCGAGACCCTGCGCCGGGAGCGCGACGAGCTGGCGCGACTCGCGATCACCGATCCGCTCACCGGGCTCTACAACCCGCGGCACCTGCGCAAGCGGCTCGACGAGGAGTTCCGCCGCACGCTGCGCTACGGCCAGCCGCTGGCGCTGCTCATCATCGACCTCGATCGCTTCAAGCGCATCAACGACACCTTCGGCCACCCGGTGGGCGATGCGGTGCTGCGCCACGTCTCCGGCGTCCTGCAGAACGCGCTGCGCACCACGGATCTGCTCGCGCGCCAGGGCGGCGAGGAGTTCGCCGCGGTGCTGCCGCAGACGGCGCGCGCCGGTGCGGATCTGGTCGCTCGGCGGCTCGGGGCGGCGCTGGAGCAGAGCCCGTACCTGCTGCGCGGTCACCCGCCGCTGTCGATCACCGCGAGCATCGGCGTGAGCCACGCGCCGGCGGCAGGCGTGTCCAGCCCCGACGACCTGGTGGCGGCCGCCGACGAAGCGCTCTACCGCGCCAAGCGCGCCGGCCGGAACCAGGTGGCGCTGGCGAAGACGGCGCGGCCGCGCTCGCGCGGCGGCCGCCGCGTGGGCCCGAACTGAGTGCGGCGCCTGGCGTTCATCGCGCTCGCGATCGTGACGTCGAGCTGCCACCGCCTCAATGACCTGAACGTGCCGCCGCTGCGCGCATACGCGGAGAAGCTCGTGGCAGCATCGAGCGGGAGCTTGAAGGTGGAGCGCTGCGCGATGCTCGGCCAGAGCCGCAGGGGCTACTGCCTCGGGTCGGGGACGCCGCCGGCGATGCAGACCTTCGCGGCCGGGCTCGGCCTCGCAACCCAGGCCCAGCCCGATCGCATCTTCGGCGACCTCTCGTGCCTCACGCTCGACGACTTCGGCGCGCGTGACGACACGGCGCACGTCCCCAAGCCCGGCGTGCTGCAGCTCAACCCGAGCAAGCCGCTGCCCCCGAACACGGACAACGTGCACCTCGTGCGCGTGTACGCGGGCCCGACCTCGGCGTGCGTCGAGCTCGAGTATCCATACGGCTAGCCGAAGCGGCTCCGCGCGCGGACGCACGCCCGCGCGGGCTTTCCTGCAAGCGCCGCCAGCGCACCCACCAGCGCCCCGGGCTCGACGCGCTCGCGAATCGTGACCAACTGCGGACCTTCGCCGGCGACCAACTCCGGAAACCCGGCCTCGAGCTCCGGAAGCGCGCTCACCACCGCAGCCAGCGAGGTGCGAAGCAGCCCGCGCGCCTCGCGCTCCGACGCGGCCACGGCCACCTCCGCGCCTCGCCCCGCGAGGAGCTCCGCGAGGGCCCCGCGCTGATCCGCGTCCTCGTCGACCACGAGCACCGCGAGCCCATCGAGCCGCACCGCCGACGCGAGCGCGAGCGAAGCAACCGGCGGCGCAGGCGGCGGCTGAGCGGGAAGGAGCAACGTCACCCGGCCGGTGTCCTCGAGCTGGAGCCCGCCGCCGTGCAGCTCGGCGATGCGCTGCGCGAGCTGAAGTGAGAGGTCGAACCCGCGCGGGAGTCGCGCGTCGCTGGCCGGGAGCGTGTCCTCCACCGAGAGCAGCACCGCCCCGCAATCGGACCGGGCCTGCGCCACCAGCCTCGCGCCCGACGACGCGCCTCGCACCGCGCCCGAGAGCACGTTCCACAGCGCCTGCTGCAGCCGGACCGGATCGCCCTGCACCGCCAGCGCGGCGTCCGGCGGGCTGAAGGCGAGCTCCACGCCGCGCGCGAGCGCAGCCGGCCGCACCGCCGCCACCGCCGAAGCCAGCGCCGCCGCCGGATCCAGGAGCTCCGGCTCGAGGTGCAGCCGCCCCGACGCCGCGCGCGAGGCGGCGATGAGCTCGTCGACGAGGGTGGCTTGGGCCTGGGCATTGCGCTCGATGATGGCCAGCCCGCGCTCGAGCGCGTCCGGGTCCTTGCCCTTGATGCGCAAGAGCCGCGACCACCCCAGGATTGCCGTGAGCGGCGTGCGCAGCTCGTGCGAGACACCGGCCAGGAGCTCGTCGCGCACGCGCGCCGCGGTCTGCGCCTCGCGGAGCAGCAGCGCGTGATCCAGCGCGAGCGCGGCGCGGCGTCCGAGCTCCTCGGCGGCGCGCAACACCTCGTCGCCGAACCGGCGGCGCGAGAAGTCCACCAACGTGAGCACCGCCAGGCAACGACCGCGCGCACAGAGCGGCACTGCCAGGGCCGACTGCGGGACGTCGCTGCCCAGCCCCGCGAACACCGGCGGCTCCGTGGCGCGCTGCGGCCGTCCGCTCGCGCGCGCCAGCCGCGCCAGCTCGCCTCCCGACGCGTCGCCCTCGAGGTGCTCGAGCATCGCGCGCCCACCCCGCGAGGCGATCGCCCGCGCCGCCAGGAGCCGCGTGCCCTCCACGGCATCCACCAAAGCCGCCGACGCCAGGCCCGGCACGGCCGCGCGGGCGAGCGCGTCGAGCACCTCGCCGAGCTCGACGGCGCTCGCGAGATCGGTGCTGGCCCGCTCGAGCTGGAGCGCGCGTTCGTCGAGCGCGAGGCGCGCGGTCACGTCCAGCGCGGTGCCCAGCCAGCCGCGCATCGTGCCGTCGTCTCCGAGTTTCGGCCGGGCCTGAAGCGCGAGCACCACGAACGCGCCGTCGCTGCGGCGGAAGCGGGCCTGGTGCACGAAGGGAGCGCCCGCGCGAACGGCCAGGGCCCACGCGCGCTCGGTGGCGCGGCGATCTTCGGGGTGTACCGACGCGAGCCAGCCCTGCCCTTCCAGCCGCGCCGGCGCGAGCCCGGTGAACGCCTCCCAGCTCGGCGACGAGAGCAGCCCGCCGGCCTCGTCCGCCGTCCACACCAGCGCGCCGGCCTCGATGGCGCCCACACGCAGGAGGTCTTCGGTCCGCTCGAGCTCGGCGGCGAGGTGCTCCGCACGTCGCCGGCTGCGCACGCGCTCGGTGACGTCGAGAGCCACCATCCGAACCGCGTCCTGTCCTTCGAGCGGCTCGCAATCGAGCTCGAGCACGCCCTCCACCGGCTCGTCTCCATTGCGGTCGATGCGGAACGGAACCTCCAGCGCCTCCACCCGCTCGCGTCGGCGCCGCGCGCGCTCCACCGCCGTCCACAGGCCCTGACCGGCGAGGTGCAGGTGCGCCGTCCAGGCGCTGCGGCCGAGGAGCTCCGCGCGGCCGACCAGCGATATCCAGCGCGCATTGGCCGCGAGGTAGCGCAGCTCCGGCCCGCTGACCACCGCCGCCGCCGCGGGCACGTGCTCCACCAGCCGAGCCGGCGAAGGCTTCTCGTCGAGCTCGCTGGCCTCCAGCCAGAGCACCAGGCCACGGCCGCGCTGCAGCCAAGCCCGCGCGCGGTACGGCCCCGCCATGCCCGTGGTGGGGAGTCCCTCGATGAGCGCGCGGCGGAGCAGCGGCTCGAGCTCGGGCGCCAGGTGGGGCAAGAGCTGGGGCAGCGAGCGCCCCGAAGCGGAGCCGGATCCGGATCCGCTCAGCTCTCTCAGCGCACGGTTGGCGTGGAGACACGCCAGCGCGGCGTCGAAGACGCCCGCGGCCACCGGCGCGTCGTCCAGCGGCCCGAGCGCTGCATTCTGTGGATCCAGGGGCAACATCGGGGCACAACGGTGGGGATGCCCACGCGCCGATGCAACCTCTCGCCTTCGTCTCGATCCTGATGCTGCGCGCGTCAGCCTGCGAGCACCTGGAGCAGCTCGCGCGGCGTGTTGGTGATGATCCCGTCCACGCCCCAACTTGCGAGCGTGCGCGCGCGCGCGGGCTCGTCCACGGTCCAGGTCCAGACGGCGAAGCCGGCAGCGTGCCAGGCACGGACCCGCATCTCATCGATGAGCACGTGCTCCGGATGCACAGCCTGTGCGAGCGACAACGGCCCGATGAGTGCGCCCTGCGCCCAGACCGGCCCATCCTGCTCGTAGAGAAATCCCTGCGGCAGCGTCGGAGAGAAGAGTCGCGCGCGGACGAGCTCCAGCGGATTGAACGACGAGAGCACCACGCGATCTTCGGCGCGCAGGTCCTTCACGATGCGCGCGACTTTTCGAGCCAGCCCGCCGTCCACCCAGCGGCTGTCCTTGAGCTCGATGTTCACCCGCAGTGAAGGCAGCGCCTCGAGCACTTCCTCCAGAATCGGGATCTGGGCGCGCGGCCTCCACGCGGGCATGTACGCGGCGACGTTGTGCGTGCGCAGCTCCGCGAGCGAAGCCTCCACCACGCACACGTGCGCGTTCGCGAGCCGATCGAGCCAGAGGTCGTGACAGACCACCACCTCGCCGGAGCCGCAGACCATCACGTCGAGCTCCACACCGTCGGCGCCTTCGGCCTGGGCGAGCTGGAACGACTCGATGGTGTTCTCGGGTGCGCGCGCGCTCGCGCCACGATGTCCAAACACGAGCGGCCGGCCGGGCGCGCGCGGGTAGGTCCGCACCACGCGGTCGACGCCGCGCATTCAGACCTCCGGCGTCCGGCCGCGCACGCGATCCACCGTGCGCCCCACGAAGTTGGCCACGCTCGGCACCACGCTCGGCAGGAAGATCAGCACCGCCGTGACGCCCACGAGCAGCAGGTCGCCGGTCTGGAGGTTGAGCTGGCTCAGAAAGCCCATGTGGCTGGTTATAAGCCGTCAGCTGGCGACGCGCATGCGCCACCGCAAGACCGGGATTCCCTCGCGACGCGCGCGCCGCGAGAGCAGCCACTGCGGATTCACCGCGTGCGCGTGGCCCACCTCGCGGAGCATGGGCAGATCACTGCGCGAGTCGGAGTAGGCGTAGCTCTGCGAGAGGTCCACGTTGCGCTCGGCCGCGAAGGTGCGCACCCGACCGACCTTCGCCTCGCCGAAGCAGAGATCCTCGGGCGAGAAGTCGGCGGCGATGCGGCCGTCGCGAACGGGCGTGCGGGAGGCGAGCACGTGCTCGATGCCCAGGCGCTCCGCGAGCAGGCGCGCGGCGTACTCCGGGCCGCCGGTGACCACGGCCTGCACGTGGCCCTGCGACTTGTGCCAGCGGATCCGGTCGACGGCCTCCGCCCAGACGTTGCGCTGAACGTGCTCGTCCATCACCTGGGCCATCACCCGCTCGGCCTCGTCGACCTTCCAGCCCACGACGAGGTCGCTCGCCGCGCGGTGGATGCCCTCGGCGGTGAGCAGGTTCAGCTTGTAGAGCACGTTGTACGCGGCCATCACCGCGAGCCGACGCTTCTGCATCTGCCCGCGCGCGACGAGGTGGCGCACCAGATAGCCGGTGACCGCTCCGTCGATGAGCGTCCCGTCGAGATCCCAGAAAGCTGCGACTGCCGGCCCGGCCATGGCTCCATATCAACCAACACGGGCCCATTACGCAACCGCCCCAGCCGGAGCCTCGGGTGATCCGCGCGGAAAGCCGCGCTACGCTTGGGTTCATGTCGCCGGATGAACTGCACGGCAAGCTGGCGGAGCTCGCGCGCGAGGGTCGGCGCTTCGTGCTCGCGCTCGTGGTGGACACCTCGGGCTCGTCGCCGCAGAAGCCGGGCGCGCGGCTCGCGCTCGTCGACGACGGCCGGCTCCTGGGCACCATCGGCGGCGGCGCCATCGAGAAGCAGGTCGTCGACGCCGCCCAGGCCCTGCTCGACACGCCCTCTGCTCCGCCCACGCGCTTGCTGGAGACGCACCTCACGCACGATCTGGGCATGTGCTGCGGCGGCTCCATGACCGTGTTTCTCGAGCGGCACGAGCCGGCAGCGATGCTCTGGCTCTTCGGCGCCGGGCACGTGAACCGTGCGCTCGCGGCAGCTGCAGCCGACGTGGGCTTTCGCGTGTCGGTCGTCGACGAGCGCGAGGAGTGGCTCACGGCCGAGCGCTTCCCGCGCGCGAATCGGATCCACGAGGATCCGAAGCTGGCTGCGCGTCGACTCGATTTTCAAGCGCGCGATCTGGTGGCGGTGGCCACGCACGACCACGCGCTCGACGAAGACGTGCTGGTCGCGCTCGCGGGAAAGCCGCTCTCGTACCTGGGCTGCATCGGCAGCGCGCGAAAAGCGATCCGCTTTCGGGAGCGGCTCTCGGCGCGCGGGCTCTCGCCGGAGGACGTGGCGCGCATGCAGATGCCCATGGGCCTCGACATCGGCGCGCAGACGCCCGAAGAGATCGCCATCGCCATCGTGGCCGCGCTGATCCGTGCGCGAGCCGCGCAGGCAGCGCGCGCGAATGGGCCGCGCGTGGTCAAGGCGAGCGATTAACCCATCGGTTAAGGCCCGACGTAGCGCGCCCGCGGCCGCACCAGGAACTTCTGCGTGCGCTGCTCGAGGATGTGCGCCACCCAGCCCGCGCTTCGGCCAATGGCGAAGAGCGCCATCGACTGTCCGCGCGCGAGCCCGAGCGCTTTTCCGACGGCGACGGTCGCGAGATCCACGTTCGGGTGCTCGCCGCGCTCGCGACCCGCAGCGACCAGCGCGAGCACGGTGCGCACGCCGAGGTTGCGCGGCGCGTGATCGTGCGCGGCCTGGAGCAGAGGCACCGCGCGCGGATCGCCGTGGGGATAGAGCAGGTGCCCGAAGCCGTCGACGACCTCGCCGCGCGCGAGCCGCGCGCGCACCACCTCGCGCACGCGCTCCGGCCGGCCGATCTCTTCGATGAGCGCCTCCACGCGATCCACGCTGCCTCCGTGCCGCGTGCCGGAGTGCGTGCCCAGCGCTGCGCCCACGCAGGCGTAGAGGTCCGCGCCCGCAGAGGCGGTGACGCGCGCGGTGAACGTCGAGGCGTTGAGCTCGTGGTCGGCCCAGAGCACCAGCGCGAGGTTCAGCAACTCGGTCGCCGCGCGCGTCGACGGCGCGCCCACGGCCGCGCCCAGCGACTCGGCGATGCTCTCCGCTTGCAGCGTCTTCTCCAACGCGTTCGGCTCACGCGCCATGGCCAGCGACGCGACCATTCGTCGAATCAGCGTTCGCGAGCGCGCGAGCTCCTGGAGCTGCGGCGCGCCGAACCGATCCGGATCGCGCACCGCGAGCGCCGCCACGATCGCCGAGAGCGCAGCCGATGGCGGCGTGCCTTTGGGAATCAACGCCGTCCAAAGCGTGCGCGGCAGCCCCGCGTCCACCTGAGGCCAGCGGACCTCTTCTTCGGGCAAGCGCAGCGTCCAGAGCAGCTCGGCCACGCGCTCGAAGGAGACGCCGCGCGCGGCGAGCGTCGTGGCGGCGTGACCGGCGTAGCGCGGACCGCCCGGGCCGATGTCGGAGATGGCCGACTCGAGCACCGGCTCGCCCCAGCGGAGCGCGGCCGCGGCGACCGGGCCGTGTCCCGAGCGCGCCTCCTGGCGAACCCGGAGTCGCTCCAGATCGCTCTTCACGTACTTCCGCGCGCGCCGACCTTCGCCGGTCACGCTGCGGACCAGACCGCGGCTCACGTACGCGTAGAGCGTGGGCTTTTTGATGTTGAGGAAGCGCACCGCCTCCGCGGCAGTGAGCAGAACCTCGTCCGACCCCGTCCCCGAGACCGGTTGCCGAGCCCCGTCGCCTTCGGCGCCGACGCGACCGGCGGGTCTCGGGGACTTCTTAGGTTGATTGTCGAATCCACGTTGATCAACCTTGGCCATGCGTTAACCCTAGCCCTGACCCAACCCGGAGTCACCGCATGGAAACGCGAAGCGCAAAGCCCAGCAGCAATGGACTGGAGGGCGTGGTGGCCGCAGAGACGCGGCTCTCGGACGTCGACGGCGAGCGGGGCAAGCTCACCATCGCCGGCCACGACGTGGAACGGCTCGCCCTGGCGGCCACGTTCGAGGACGCCTGCGCGCTCCTCGCGGACGGCCACCTCCCCGACGCCGCCGGGCGTGCGCGCTGGAAGGCGCAGCTCGGGCAGGCGCGCGTGGAGGCGTTCGCGCAGCTCGAGAAGCTCGGCGACGCGCTCGATCAACCCGATGGCATGGACGCGCTTCGCTCGGCCGTGGCGCACCTGCGTCCGGGCGATCGCGGGACGCTCAGCGAGGCCGCGCGGGTCATCGGCGCCACGTCGTACTTCGCGGCGGCGTGGGCCCGGAAGCAGGCGGGGCTGCCCGCGCTCGCACCGGATCCGGATCGGTCCGCGGCCAGCGACTACCTGCGCCTGGTGCGCGGCGCCGAGCCTTCGCCCGCTGAAGTTCAGGGGCTCGACGCGTATCTGGTGACCGTCGTGGACCACGGCATGAACGCCTCGACGTTCACCGCGCGTGTGGTCGCGAGCACCGGCTCGGATCGCGTGAGCGCGATCGTGGCCGCGCTGGGCGCGCTCAAGGGACCGCTGCACGGCGGCGCGCCCGGGCCGGTCCTGGACATGCTCGACGCTGTCGGTTCTCCCGCGCGCGCCGAGGCGTGGCTCGAGGCGGAGCTGAAGGCCGGCCGGCGCATCATGGGCATGGGGCACCGCATCTATCGCGTACGCGATCCGCGCGCGGCGGTGCTGGAGCGGGCCATCGAACGGCTCGAAAAGAGCGGGACGTCCACCGGCCGGCTCGCGTTGGCGCGCGCGGTGGAGCAAGCGGCCGAGGGGGCATTGCGCGCGCGCCATCCGGATCGCCCGCTCGCGGCGAACGTGGAGTTCTACACCGCGGTGCTGCTCGACACGCTCGGCCTGCCGCGCACGCTCTTCTCGCCCACGTTCGCGGTGGGGCGCGTGGCGGGTTGGAGCGCGCACGTCGACGAGCAGCGCGCCGTGGGCAAGCTGATTCGGCCGCAGAGCAAGTACGTCGGTCCGTTGCCGAGCTAGTTCACTCACCTGACTCCCCTTCCCCACGGCAGATGGGGAAGGGTCGGGGGATGGGGTTTCGCGCCCGGAGTCGAGCTAATCTCCCGCCATGGGCTACGAGCTCTGCCTCCGCCGCAAGGCACCCGACCAGCCGCTCCCCGATGGCGCCGCGATCACCGCCGCGCTCCAGGCCGCGGGCGCCACGGGCGCGGAAGGTGCGCTCCAGTTCGCCGCGGGCGGCGCCAAGGTGCCTGCCCGGCTCGCTCGCAAGGACGGCGAGCTCCAGGGCGTGGATCTCGAGATTCCCTTCGGCGCGCCCGACGACGACTTCCGCGCCGCCGTGCTCCTCGGCACCCTGCTCTCGACTCAGCTGAACATGTCGCTCATGGATCCGCAGCTCGGCGGCGAGCTCACGCCCGCGCGCGCCGAGGACGCCGTGGGCAGCTGGCGCACCGCCACCAAGTACGCCGTCGACACCGCGGGCATCGTCGAGGACGCCCGCAACATGGCGCCTGTCGAGCCGCCGCCGCCCGTCATCGGGCCGCGCGGCAAGGCCATGCTCATCGTGCTCGGCGTGCTGGTGGTGGCCTATTTGCTCCTGAGCTGGGTCGTGGGCGACCTCATCCAGGCGCCGGTGCGACCCATCGACTGAAGCCGTCGATATATCGAGATATAGCTACTTCTTCGACGCCTGCACGAAGCGCAGCCGCAGGTCGTAGAGCACCGCCTCGAGCAGCTTCTGCTCCTCGTCGGTGAGGTTGCCGCGGGTCTTCTCCTGCAAGAGCGCGAGGAGATCGATGGTCTGCTTGGCGAGGGGCAGGTCCTGCTGCGTCTGGCCGCTCTCGGGGTGCGGCGCCTCGCCCAGGGCGAACGCGGCGCTCGAGGCCAGGCTCACCACGAACGTCCCGAACGTGACCGGCAGCTCGTGCGGGTTCGGCGCCTCGCTGCTCCCCACCGGCACGGCAGTGCGATCTTGGGGCTTGGAAGGGTCGGACACGGCGCACTCCGCAGCTAGAGGGGGAACTCGATCTGCTCCAACGTGTACCCGCGCTGGATGAGCAGCACCGCCGTCCCACCGCGACGCGCGCGCATCACCGCCCGACGGAAGTCCTCCAGCGTGCCCACCTCGAGCGAGTTCACCGCGCGCACCACGTCGCCGGGCATCAGGCCCACGTGCGCCGCGGGCGAGCCGTCGTGAATCGCTCGCACCACCACGCCGTGCGCCGTGGCGCGCCCCGCACGCCGCGCCACCTCGGAGACCTCCAGGCCCAGCCGACGCGCCAGCAGCTCTTCGACGGCGGCCGTCGGGAACTCGGCCGTGGACAGGGCCATGGTGCTCGCGGTGCCCGCGTGGTCCACGGTGAGCTGCGCCGAGAGCCCCACCGGCACGCCGCGGAGCATGTAGCGCAGCTCCTCCGCGTCCTGAATGGGGCTGCCGTTGAGCGCGCTCACCACGTCGCCGGCGTGCACGCCCGCGTGGGCCGCCGGCGAGGCGGGGTCCACGTCCGTCACCACCACCCCATGGCTGCCGGGCGCGGTGACGTCCGAGAAGCTCAAGCCGAACCACGCCTCGCGCACCTCGCCGTGGGCCAGGATCTCCTGGGCCAGCACGCGCGCGCGATCGATGGGGATGGCGAAGCCGATGCCGTGGCCCTCGGCGTAGATGGCGGTGTTGATGCCCACCACGTCGCCGTTGATGTTGAGCAAGGGGCCGCCGGAGTTGCCGGGGTTGATGGCGGCGTCGGTCTGGATGAAGTCGTAGAAGCTGCGGCCCTCGGCGCGCACCGAGCGGTGCAGCGCGCTCAGCACGCCCGTGGTCACCGAGTGCGAGAGCCCGAACGGATTGCCGATGGCGATGGCCGTCTCGCCGATCATGAGGTCGCTCGAGCTGCCCAGCGGGGCTGCGGGCAGGTTGGGCGCGCTCACGTGGAGCACCGCGAGGTCCGAGTCCGGATCCGTTCCCACGACCGTGGCCTCGAGCTCGCGGCCGTCGGCCAGGCCCACCTGGATCCGGGCCCCGCGCGCGATCACGTGGAAGTTGGTGAGCACGTCGCCCTGGGCGTCGAAGATCAGCCCCGAGCCCAGGCTGTTGGTGGTGAGCTTGCGCTCGCCGCCCTGCTGCGCCTCGTAGAAGTCGTGGAAGAACGACTCGAACAGCTCGCCCGCGGGCCCGGGCACGCGCTGGCGCACGTACTCCTGCGTGGAGACGTTCACCACCGCGTTCTTCACGCGGTCCACGGCATTGACCACCAGGCTGCGCCGCGGATCCGGCGCGCCTGCGTAGGCGGGGACGGCAGCGGCCAGCACCAGGCTGGCCAGCACAACGCGATGCACGCGCGACACGGTGGTGCCGCTCTTCAGCCCTGCGAGCCGGTGTCCTCGAGCTTGCTCTCGAACGACGCGCCCTCTTCGGCCACGTCGGGGAGCTGCTTGAGGGTCTTCTCCAGCTCCTTCTCGGAGACCTCACCGCGGCGAACCAGACGGTCCACCAGACGGCGGTCCATGGTCTTGAGATCGAGCTCTTGAGCCATCTGCATACTCCCCAGCAATGGCGCGCCTTCTGCGCGCGGCGCGGGACATATAGGAGCGGTCCCTCCCAGTGTCAAACGGACGGTCCACTGCCTGACGGGCGAAGTGGACGATCTCCTCGCCGGTGCGCTCGGTGGGCGTGAGCATGATCAGCACCAGCTTGATGGGCTCGTCCTCGGTGATGCCCGGCTTGAGCACGAGCTGGCGCACGCCCTCGCGGTAGAAGCGCACGGGCACGTTCTCGCCGCCCTCGCCGCTCCAGAGCGGCTGGTCCTCGAGGGTGAAGGCATGCGATTCATCATGGCACCAGGCGAAAGGGCCAGACCCGACGCGGCCCGTCGTGGCTCCATCCAGGGGTTCGAGCGTGCGCCGCCCGGTCCGGCCGCACGAAGCACGAGCCACGGTCCACGGCTTTTAAGGCAAGATGCTCCGCGCGTGACCAAGCTCTGGCACTTCATCCGCACGTCGTTCTCCGGCCTGCGCCAGACGCCGTTCGTCCACGGCGTGGCGGTGCTCACCCTCGCGGTGGCGCTCTTCGCGGGCGCGCTGGCCCGCGCGGCGCAAGCGGCAGTGGACGGCGTGCTCGGCAACCTCGGCACCGAGGTGGAGGTCACGCTCTACCTCGCCGAGAGCGCCACGCCGGCCGAGGTGGAGAGCGTGCGCGTGCAAACCGAGCGCGAGTCGGGCGGCGTGGCAAAGCTGGTCTCACCGGACGAGGCGCTCGCGCGGCTGCGCCAGGAGCTCGGCGGCGACGGCGAGGTGCTCGACGGCCTGCCTGAAAATCCGCTGCCGCGCACCATCGAGCTGCAGCCGCCGCCCGGGCCGCCGCAGGCTCAGAAGCTCCGCGAGCTCTCCGCGCGCTGGTCGCACCTGCCGCAGGTGACCGGCGTGGACTACGGCCGCGAGTGGATCGACCGCCTCGCCTCGCTGCGACACGCGCTCACCCTGGGTGCCGCGGTGGCGCTCGCGCTGGTGCTGCTCGCAGCGGTGGTGGTGGTCGCGGCCACGCTGCAGCTGGGCATGTACGCGCGCCGCGACGAGATCGAGATCCAGAAGCTCGTGGGCGCGACGGACGCGTTCGTGCGCACGCCCTACGTGCTCGAGGGTCTCTTGCAGGGCCTGCTCGGCGCCGCGCTGGCGGTGGCCGGGCTGTACCTCTGTCGCGCGCTGCTCGGGCCGCTGGTGATGCAGAGCCTGGAGGGGCTGGGGCATTTCCCGCCGGGCGTGTCGCTGACCACGCCGCGGCTGCTGGGCGAAGTGGTGGCCACGGGCGTGGCGCTGGGCGTGCTCGGTTCAGCGATCGCCGTCGGACGCTTCTTGCGGGTGTGACCGTGACCGCGCGCACCACCTCGCGATTCGCTCTGCTCGTGGTGGCGCTCGTGGCGCTCACCGCGGCCGATGCCGGATCCGGATCCGACGAAGCCGACGACGACGCGCCGGCAGCAGCACCCGAAGCTCCGGATGCGGGTCCGCCGGACGCGGGCGTGGCCTTGCCCGCGCGCGATCCCGCCGAGGCCAAGAAGCTGCTGGGCGAGGAGAAGGCCAAGCTCAACGCCATCGTCGACAAGCAGGAGAGCCTGCTCGATGCACTCGATGGCGCGCGGTCCTCTGCGCGCGAAGCGGAGTCTGCCGCGCGCGACGCCGAGGCCGCGGAGAAGAAGGCGCGGGTCGCGTTGGTCCAGGCCACCGCCGACGCCGATGCTGCAGAAGCCGCGCTCGAGGCCCGCATCACCGCGCTGCGTCCGCGGCTGGCTGCACGCTACCGGCTCACCCACGGCGGCACCGCGGCGCTGCTGCTCAACTCGGCGTCGATCTCGGATCTGCTCTGGCGGCGGCGCACGCTCACCCGGGTGCTCGGCGCGGATCTCGAGCTGCTCCGCGCGGCCAAGAGCGAGCGCGCGCGGTTGCTCGCGGCGCAGCAGGCCAAGGCGAGCGCGGAGCAGGAGCTGGCGCAGCGTCGCGAGGCCATGCTGGCCAAGGCCCTCGACGCCCGTCACAAGCGCGACGAGCTCGACGCCCTCGTGAAGGCCCTCGCCGCTCAGCGCGAGGCCAAGGAGAAGCTGGTGCAGGAATTGGCCGAAGCCGCGAGCCACCTCGATTCGCTCGCTGCCGCGCCCGCGGTCTTCACGCCCAAGCTCGCGTTCGAGAAGCTCAAGGGCCGCTTGCCGATGCCGGCGGCGGGGCACGTCGAGGTCGGCTTCGGGCGCGTGGTGGATCCGCAGTTCGGCACGGTGCTGGTGCAGAAGGGCGTGGACCTGCGCGCGGAGCAAGGCACGGTGGTGCAGGCCGTGGCCGCGGGGCGCGTGGTGCACGCGGCGGCGCTGCGCGGCTACGGCAACCTGGTCATCCTCGACCAGGGCCAGGGCTTCTTCACGCTCTACGCACATCTCATGACGATCGAACACGCGGTCGGCGACGTGCTCAACCCGGGCGATCGCGTGGGCGCCGTGGGCGACACCGGCTCGCTCAAGGGCGCGTACCTCTACTTCGAGATCCGCCACCACGGGACGCCGCTCAATCCCGCCGACTGGCTCAGGAAGTAGTTAACGGTTCGGTTAACGTGTCATCCAGTACGCGAGCACGCTCGAGAACGTCTCGCGCTGGGCGAACTTCCTGGCGTTTGCGTACGGCCGCCGATCCGCCGACACACCCACCGCCTTCAGCCCCAGGCGATCCGCGAGAAAGAGCGATCGCGGCAGGTGGAACGCCTGGCTCACGATGAGCAGCTCGTGATGCCCCAGCGTGTGCGCGTTGTGGATGCTCTCGAAGGTGTGCAGCCCTTGCGGATCCCAGATGAGCGACTCGGGCGCGATGGCGTGCGCGCCCAGGATCTCGCGCATGGCCGCGAGCTCGTCGTCGAGCCCCGAGAGCAACAGCCGCTTGGCCTTGTCCTGCTTCACCAGCTCGATCGCGGTGAGCACGCGATCCTCGAGCACGGCGGTGGCGCGACCATTGCGCACCCGCGCGCCCAACACGAGCGCCACCTCGTGCGCCGGCGCCGCGTCGATGGAGACGATCCGGCCCTCGCCCGCGCGCTGAACCTCGGCGGCGATGCCGCGCCAACCGAACGTCGCGAAGGAGAGCAGCGTGCGGCGGCGGGCGCCGGTGCGGATGCGCGCGTCAGCGGCGTCGGAGGCCATGGCGCAGGAAGGGCACGATCTCCGCGGCCACGTCGTTCACCGCGTGCTGCAACGCCGGGACCGCGGGCAGCTCGATCAACGATCTCGGGTGTCGCGCGCGCGCGTGCAGCGCCTGAGCAGCCGGCGCGGCGGCGGTGCCGGTGGCGATCCACAGCGGGATGCCGCGCAGCCGCTCCGGATCCACCGACGGATCCACCGGATCCGGATCCAGCACCGCCAGCACCTCGGCCAGCGCGGGCGCGACGCGAAGTCCGGGCTCCGCCCAGCCGCCGTGCACGCAGAGGCCCACGCGCTCCACGCCGCGCATCAGCGCCAGCTCGCCCGCAGCCGCCAGGACATCCTGCGCGTCATGGCCCGCGCGCCCGCCGAGCGCGAACACCGCGAGCCCTTGTCGCGCCGCGTGCGCAGCGAGCCCTTGCACCACCGGCGCCGACGCGCCCGCCACGATCACCGCGGCTTCGGCGTTCCGCGGACCGGCGAGGGCCACCGGCGCAGAGCCCGACGCTGTCCGGAGCGCGCCCTGCGCCAGAAAGCCGGGAACGGGCCACAGCTCACACCCGCTCAGCTTACGACCCGCCATGCGCCACCTCCCTCGCCTGCCACAAGCGTAGCACCGGGCAGCAAGTCGCCGACCTTCTTGCTCGATGTGGGGCCTGTTGTTAGCTTGCCGCGGAATTGACGCTTCGTGTCACGGAGCGTCCCGCGAGGTGCAGGCCCGCATGAACTCCTCGGTGCCCTTCAGCCCGATCCTGGCGTCGTTGATCCTCTTCACGGGGATCTCGGCGTTCATCTTCACCATGTACGACCGGCTGGCACTGCTCGCGCGCATGAAGCCGGCCGCGCGGTTCGACCAGGTGAACAAGCGCATCGGGGCGGTGATCGAGTTCGGCCTCGGGCAGAAGCGCCTGCTGGATCCGGAAGAGCGCTGGAGCGGGCTGTTGCACGCGCTGGTGTTCGCGGCGTTCGTGCTCACGGTGCCGGTGAACGAGATCACCCTGCTGATGCGCGGCTTCTCGCCCGACTTCCAGCTCCCCGGCATCTCGCTGGAGACGATGCCCGGGCAGATCGCCTTCTTCATCAAGGACATCATCAGCGCGGTGGGCATCCTCGCGGCGCTGGGCTTCGCCTACAAGCGCGCGGTCACCAAGCCGGATCGCCTCACCACGACCTGGGAGGCGTACTTCATCCTCGGGCTCATCGTGGGCGTGCTCGGCTCGGACCTCGTCTACGCCGGCAGCCGGCTCGCGCTCGCGCGCGAGGTGGGCGGCTGGTTCTCGCCGGCGTCGAGCGTGACCAGCGCGATGTTCACCGGCCTGGGCTTCTCTCCGGGCTCCACGGCGACGGTGGGCGCGCTCGCGTACTGGACGCACGTCATCTGCCTGATGGTGTTCCTCAACTTCCTGCCCTACGGGAAGCACTTCCACATCATCACCGGCCTGCCGAACGTCTTCTTCAAGCGGCTCACGCCCAGCGGCCAGCTGAAGAAGCTCGACCTCGAGGCCGAGCAGTTCGGCGCCAAGACGCCGATGGATCTCTCGTGGAAGGAAGGCCTCGACCTCTACTCCTGCACCGAGTGCGGCCGCTGCCAGACCCACTGCCCCACCTACATCACGGGCAAGCCGCTCTCGCACAAAGAGGTGAACCGCAGCCTGAAGCACCACCTCTGGCACGAGACCGAGGCCATCTTCGATCGCGAGCAGCCCATCGCGCCGGAGCAGCCGGAGCTCAAGCCGATCTGGGAAGTTCTGTCGAACGAGACGGCGTGGGCGTGCACCACCTGCGGCTGGTGCGAGACCGCGTGCCCGGTGTTCATCGAGAACATCCCGCGGCTCATCGACGTGCGGCGCTACCAGGTGATGGTGGAAGGCACCATGCCGGACGAGGCGGCGCGCGTCTTCAAGAACATGGAGACGCAGTCGAACCCCTGGGGCATCGGCTCCAACAAGCGCGCCGAGTGGGCCGAGGGCCTGGACATCCCCGTGGCCACCGCCGAGGGCGACTGGGAAGTGCTCTTCTTCGTGGGCTGCGCGGGCGCGTTCGACGACCGCCAGAAGAAGGTCACCAAGGCCATCGCCGGCATCTTGAAGACCGCGGGCATCAAGTTCGCGATCCTCGGCAGCGACGAGGGCTGCACCGGCGACCCCGCGCGCCGCCTGGGCAACGAGTACCTCTTCCAGACGCTCGCGCAGACCAACGTCGACACCATGAAGGCCGCGTTCGGCGACAAGCCGCGCACGGTGCTCGCGCAGTGTCCGCACTGCTTCAACGCCATCGCGAACGAGTACCCGCAGTTCGGCGGCATGTTCACGGTGACGAACCACACCGACTTCATCGCCAAGCTGATCACCGAGGGGCGCATCAAGCCCAGCGTGACCGTGAACGATCAGGTCACCTACCACGACAGCTGCTACCTGGGCCGTCACAACGGCATCTACGAGAGCCCGCGCCAGGCGCTGACGGCCGTCCCGGGCGTGAACCTGGTGGAGATGGCGCGCAACAAGCGGCAGGGCTTCTGCTGCGGCGCGGGCGGCGGGCGCATGTGGCTGGAAGAGAAGCTCGGCACGCGCGTGAACCAGAACCGCGTCGACGAGGCCGCGACCACCAACGCCAAGACCATCGCCGTGGCCTGCCCGTTCTGTCACACCATGATGCGCGACGGCATCAACGAGACCGGCCGCGAGGAGAAGCTGCGCGTGCGCGACGTGGCGGAGATCGTGGCCGACTCGCTCGTGCAGTTGAAGGTCGAGAAGAAGGAAGAGCCGGCGCAGTCGGCGTAGCTCAGCCGCCGAAACTGGGCATGCTCCCGACCTGCACCAGCGTGCCCGAGCTCTGCACCGCGCTCGCGGGCGCGCTGTAGATCTTCGTCTCGCCGCCGATGTCGCTGGTGAAGAAGATGGTCGAGCCGTCGGTCGACCAGCATGGCGAGCCCTGGTTGCCGCCCGGGATCTGCGTGAGCTGCCGCGGCGTCGAGCCCGGCGCGTCGATGACGAAGACCTCGTGCGCGCTTCCATCCTCATAGGCCAGCGCGCTGCCGCTCGGGGAGATCGCGCCGCGCACGGCGGTGGGCGTGGTGAAGCCCGGCGTCGGCTGGCCGCCCACGATCTTCGAGAACGCTCCCGCCGTGGCGTCGAACGCCCAGAGCGAGCCGTCGTTGGCCACGCTCGGCGAGCTGAACTGACCCGCGGGCCCCATCTGCATCAAGCCCGAGCCGTCGGAGAGCACCATCCAGATCGCGCCGTCCTGGGCGAAGTCGAGCGTGCTGCCATCCGGGGACCACGCGAGGCCGCCGAAGGTGTGCATCGCGGGCGGGACGAGGACCGTCGCGCTGCCGCCCGCCGAGGACACGCTCGAGATCCCTGCGGATCCGCTTGGATCCGCGCGCACGAACGCCACCGTGTGGCCATCGCGGGTGAGCGCGGGCGCGCCGTCGACGCCGGTGTTGGTGAGCATCTGCGCCGTGCCCTGGAAGTCGCTCGAATCGGCCACCCAGATGTCGCCGCCCGAGACGTAGGCGATGCCGCGCGCAAAACCCGACGGACCACCGCCGCCGCCGCCGGTGTCGGTCGGTCCACACGCCGACAAGAGCAGCAACCCGAGCGGCCACGCACGCATGGCCCTGGAGGTGGGGATTCCCTGCGCAGAAGGGAAGGGATCAGCCGGTCTTCATCAGCCGCTGCAGCTCGTGCCGGCAGTCGTTGCAGAGCTGCGTGCCCTTGCGGTCGGAGTCCTGCGGCGAGCGCGAGGGGAACATGGCGCAGTGCGGATCATCACAGTGCGACAGGCCCAGCAGCTGGCCCACGGCGTCGACGCTCTCGGCCTGCGCGCGGCGCACCAGGATCTCGGGCGGCACGCCGGTCTTCAGCCGCGCGATGGAGACGAGCGCGCACTTGCTCTCGCGATCGGCCTCCACGTAAACGTACTCGGAGTCGGGCGTGAACAGGTCCACATCGCACACGCCCACGATGCCCAGCTGCGACGGCTGCAGCTGCGAGCCGAGCCTCCGCAGAATGGCCGTGGCGTGGAACTGCTGCCGCGGCGGGTTGAGCGCGTACTGCGGGTGCGTGAGCGGCGGCCCCGAGAGGCTCTGCACACGCAGCGTATTCATGATGGGCTGCGCCATCTCGCGCAGAATTGCGCGCGGCACGTTTCCCACGGTCACCAGCTGGATGTTCCCCAACATCGCCGCTGTGCCTCGGTCGCAGATTCCCCGCGCCCCGGCCCTGCAGCGCGTCCGCGCGATCAACCAGCGCGTGATTCGAACCTAGCGCGAACTCGCGCATGCACAAAGCTCTTCCGACCGCAGCGAATTGTTCTCCATGTTTGCGTTGGGAAGCGGGCGGTTGAAGGGTCCGGGACCCTCAAGTAGCGTCGCGCCCGCGTGACCACTGCCCGGCACAGCTACCTCCAGGAGGCGCTCAGCGAGCCCCTCCATGCCCTCACCCTGCCGGCGGCGCTGCTCCTGGGAGCGTGGGCCGTGTTTTCCGGCCGATACGGGCTCTTTGCCCTCGGCGCCGCGCTCGAGGGCGGGTTCCTGCTCCTCTATCCGCTCATGCCGGGCTTTCGCCGCAAGTGCGAGGCCGCCTGGGCCCGCGACGATGCCCAGGCGGGGCGCGATCGGCTGCAGGCCTCGGCCGCCCACCTCTCCGAGAACGCCAAGGCCCGGCTGCGCTCGCTGGAGCGCCACCGCGAGACCGTCCTCACCCAGCTCCGCGCCTGGCCCGACGGCGAATCGGCTGCCGGCCGCTGGAGCGCCCGCCTGGATGAGCTCGTGGCGGCGGGGCTGCGCATCCTCCTCGCGCTCGATGCCGCGCCGCAGGCAACGGCGGCAGCCTTCGACGACTCGGAGATCAAGCGCCTCGAGCAAGAGGTCGCTCGAGCGCACGACGGCCCGGCCAAGACGGCCAAGCAGCAGCGGCTGGAGCACTTGAAGGCGCGCACGGGCCGCGGTCCGAACCTCGCCGAGCAGCAGGAGGCGGCGCGGGTGCAGCTCGACACCCTCGAGGACATGCTCGAGGACCTGGAGCGGGCCACGCTCGAGGGCCGCGATGCGGCGGCGTTCGGGGCGCGGCTGGAGCAGACGGCTGCGCTGGTGGAGTCGGCGCGGCAGTCGGTGGCGGCGCTGGAGGCCCAAGCGCCAGGGCAGGCCGAGCTCGCGGAAGCGAAGAGGCTCACCTCGTAGGGTACGCGGGAATTTGGCGCCCGGGGGCGCGTCCAAGGATTCGCCATGCTTCGCATGCCCAGGAAATCGACACTTGCTCTGGCGCTCGCCGCCTTGCTCGCCGCAGGCTGCAACCGCTGTGGGACCTCCACGCGCGAGATCCACAGCGCCGCCGAGCTCGCCCCGGCCAACGCCGACGGCGTGGTGATGGCGCCGCAGCTCGCGCGCCTGGGCCAGAAGACGCAGCGGCTGAGCCAGCTCAAGATCTTCGGGCTGCTGGCGTCGCTGGCCGGCCTGGGCAACGACGGCTCCGCGTTCCTGGGCGACCTCAAGCAGCAGCTGGGCTTCGACTTCACGACTGCGGACGGGCTCGCATCGGTGGGCCTGGATCCGAACGGCGAGCTCTTGAGCGCGCACCTGCCCTCGGGCGCGCAGCTCGCGGTGGTGGCGATCGCAAAGCCCGACACGTTCGCGGCGGCGATGGAGAAGCTGGCCAAGGAGCGGCTGCGGGCGCCGTCGCGGACGGAGGCCGACGGGGTGATCGCCTACGCGCCCATGCACGGCGTGCCGGTGCTGGCCTGGGGCCGCGCCGGAAAGTACGCGGTGCTCGGCACGGGGCCGCAGTGCCACGTGGCGGTGGGCGCCGCGCTGAAGCAGCTGCCAACCGCCGCCCTCTCGAGCCGCGCCGACTTCACCGCGTACCAGACGGCGAATGCCCACGCGGATCTGCTCGTCTGGGCTCCGCCGGGCAGCCCGCTGCAGCAGTTCGGCATCGCCGGATTGCAGCTCGCAGCGACGCTGGAAGACCACCGCGCGGTGGCGTCGATCGATCTGCCGCTGACCACCGAGCAGGCCACCGCGCTCGGGTCGATGCAGGGGCCGGCCGGAAGCGAGCTCGTGACCCGGCTGGATCCGGAGGCGTTCTTCGTCGCGCGCACCGCGATGGATCCCGCGACGCTCTGGCCGCTGGCGCTGGCCGCGATGCCGCCGCAGCTCGGCCGACAGCTGGTGGCCGCCGGCGTGAAACCCGCCGAGGTGCTCCAGAACTTCAAGCCCGGCGCAGCGATGAGCCTCGCGCTGCCGCAGAGCCTGGATCTCGCGCGCATGCCCAGCTTCGATCCGCGCGACACGAACCCGTTCCGCTACGTGTACCTGGCGGGCCTGGGCCACGTGAAGGATCCGGCGGCCGTCTCCGCGACGATGGCCAGCATGCAGAAGTTCCAGACCCAGCTCGGGCTGCAGCTCTCGCAGCCCGCCGCCGACAAGCCGCTCTGGACGTTCAGCTACGCGCTCGGCGAGGGCGCGAGCGTGGCCGTCGACGGCGATCTCGTCGCGCTCTCCGGCGGCGAGAAGCGCATGGCCCCGCTGCTCGCGCGGCAGGCCGGCCAGGGCTGGAAGGTCCCGGACGCGCTCGCGCCGCGCTTCAACCAGGCGGGCCTCGCGGTGTGGCTCGACATGCCCCGCTTCGTAGCCGCGCTCCGCAGCCAGCCAGACTCCGCGTTCGGCCTGGGCGGCTTCGCCATCAAGGCCGCGCTCCTGCGCTGGCTCGACGCGCTCGACGAGATCCGCGGCGCGCTGCTCCTCGCCGACGCCAAGCCGGATGCGACGGGCACCAAGCTCCACCTCGAGCTTCAGGCCAACCTGCCGTGATCCGGATCCGCGGGCTCAAGAAGAGCTATCCCGACGGCCAGGGCGCTGCGCTCGCGGTGCTGAGCGACGTGGAGCTCGACGTGGAGAAGGGCGCGTTCGTGGCCCTCATGGGCCCGAGCGGCTCCGGCAAGAGCTCGCTGCTCCACGTGCTCGGCGGCCTGGACGCGGACTTCACGGGCGACGTGGAAGTGCTCGGCGAGAAGCTGGGCGCGCTGCCGGATCGCGCGCGCGCGCGGCTGCGCAACGCCAAGCTGGGCTTCGTCTTCCAGAGCTACCACCTGATCCCCACGCTGCCCGCGTGGCGCAACGTCGCGCTGCCCGCAGCGTTCGCGCCCGAGCCCGAGCCCGACGCCGAGGCGCGCGCCAAGGCTGCGCTCGCGCGCGTGGGCCTGGGCGAGAAGGCGCATCGCAAGCCCACCGAGCTCTCCGGCGGCGAGCGGCAGCGCGTGGCCATCGCCCGCGCGCTGTTTCACCGGCCGCCGCTGCTCTTGTGCGACGAGCCCACCGGAAATCTCGACGCCACCTCGGGTGCGGAGGTGCTCGCGCTCTTCAAGGAGCTGAACCAGAAGGACAGCGTCACCTTCGTCATCGCCACGCACGAGCAGCGCGTGGCCGATGCGGCGTCGCGCGTGATCCGCATCGAGAACGGCCGATTGGTGAACGCCGCGCGAGGTGCAGCGTGAGCGTCGCGCGGCTCGCGGGATTGGCCAGCGAGAACCTGCGCCGCGATCGCGCGGGCGCTGCCCTGTCGACGCTTGGGGTCGCGGTCGGCGTGGGCGCGCTCTGCTTCTTCGTGGCGCTGGGACTGGGCATCTCCGACGTGGTGCGCACCAAGGTCTTTCCCGTCGACGCGAAGTCGCTGGAGGTCGTGCCCGCGCAGCTCTCGCTCGGGGGGCTGCTCGGCGGCGGCAAGCTCGACGACGACGCGCTCAATCGACTGCGCGCCCTCGACGGCGCCGCCGCGGCCTGGCCCAAGATGGCCCTGCGCGTGCCCGCGATCTCGCGCTACGACGGCAGCTTCTTCGGCTCCAAGCTCGACATGGCGCTGGAGATCGTGATGGTCGGCGTGGATCCGCACCTCATGGCCGACGTGGTGCCGCCGGAGAAGTTCGTGGATCCCGTGGAACAGAGCGCGCCCATTCCGGCGATCGCCAGCACGCGGCTACTCGAGATCTACAACAAGAGCTTCGCGCCCTCGCGACACCTGCCGCACCTCACGCCGAGCCTGCTCACCGGCTTTCAGTTTCCCGTCGAGGTGGGCGTGTCGTTCGTGACCAACGTGAACGCCGGCGTGCGCATGCCCGTGAAGTCCGAGGTGGTGGGCTTCTCGGATCGCGCCATGCTCGCGGGCATCACCGTGCCGCTCGATGTCGTGAAGCGCCTCAACGCCCGCTACAACCAGGACGCCGCCACGTACACCGCCGTCACCCTGCAGGCCAAGACGCCGGACGATGTCCCGCGGCTGGCGCAGGCCGTGCGTGCCATGGGCTTCGGCATCGACGACGAGGATCGGCAGCGCGCCGAGCAAGCCGGTGCCGCGGTCGCGCTGGCCACGGGTGCGCTCTCGCTGCTCGCGGTGCTGATTTGCGCGCTCGCCGCGGTGAACATCGGCCAGACGCTCTTCGCCGCCTTGCGCGCTCGCGCCCGCGAGATCGGGGTGATGCGCGCGGTGGGTGCCACGCGAAGCCAGATCGCCGCGATGGTGCTGCTCGAGGCGGCACAAGTCGGAGTCTTCGGCGGCGCCATCGGAACCGCGGGCGCACGCGCGCTCGCTTACCTGGTCGACCTGGCCGCGCTGCGCACCCTGCCCCAATTCCCCTTCGAGCCGGACACGTTCTTCGAGTTTCCTCCTTGGCTGCTCGCCTCGGGCGTGGGACTGGGGCTGCTCGCGGCGGTGCTTGGGGCCTTGCTCCCGGCGCGCGCCGCGGCGAGTCTCGACCCTGCCCGCGTCCTCGCCGGCTGACCCATGACCTCGCCCACGCCCAGCCCCGCCCCGAAGATCACGCGCGTCGACCGGATCCTGGCCGTGGTGGCCGCCCTCGGCGGGCTCTTGCTCGTGGGCGATCAGCTCGGGCTCGCGTTCGGCGCCCGCTCGCACGAGGTGGCGCACCTCCTCGACACGCCGCCGTTGTGGCTTTGGATCCCCGCGCTGCTGGTGGTGCTCGGCGGCGCAGCCGTCGCCGTCCTCGGCCCGCGGATGGGGCGCGACCCGCGGCTGGTGCGGGTGCCGCTGCTCATCCTGGTGCTGGTGGGGTTCATCGACGGCCCGGTGATGCCCGACGTTCGCCCGGACTCGATGGATCTCGACGCGCTCGGCTCGGTGAAGGTCTTCGGCGGCATGGTGGAAGAGCTCGCCGCGGCCATGGGCAAGCTGCCCGCGACCGAGGCCGACATCGAGCCCGCGCTGAAGCAGATGCCGCCGCCGCCGTTTCTGATTCACGGGGTGCGGCCGGCGAAGTGGAACGTCCGGGTGCGCTCGGGTTGTCGGGGGCCGGCGACGAACGTGGAGGACACGCCGCCGGGCACGTACCTCTACTGCCTCAACGGCGACGCCTCGCAGGTGTGGATCACCGCGGTGGGCCTCACCAGCGAGCGCTACGGCGCGCCGGAGATCCTCAGCCATGACGCGAAGCCGGTGATCGCGGCGGTGAAATGGCCCCTGACGCTCGAGGGCGGCCCGGTGCAGTAGGGCTCAGAAGCTCCTCAGCAGCTCTTCCTTCTTGCGGTTGAACTCCTCATCGGTGAGGAGCCCGCTCTTGAAGGCGTCGTTGAGCTGCGCGAGCTTGTCTTTGAGCGTCGCGTTGTCCTTGTTGGCCGCTTCCTTCTCCGCGCGCTTCTCTTTGTAGACCTTCTGGAACATCGAGCGCAGATCCTCGGCTGCCACCCCGCGCCCGCTGCGGAAGTAGAAGTCGCTCACCTCGCCGACGGCGTACGTCAGCGCGTACGCCATCGCGGGCCCCACCACCCAGCCGAAGAAGGGCACGAACTTCGCCGCAGCGAGGATCACGTTCTGGGCCACCAGGCTCGCGCCAAAGGTGGAGAGGATCTCCAGCACGCTCTTCTTGTCGAGCTTCTGCCCGTGGATCCGGCCGATGCCCTGCACCAGGCCAATCTGGATGGGCGAGATGAGCGCCACGTCGAGGAAAGGGATGGGCTGAATCGCCACCGCGCCCGAGGCGATGCTGCACACCTGGATGAGGTCGCGCACGGCGGCGGTCTTGGTGGCGTCGTCGGCGTTGTCGTAGCCGCCCTCGAGCACCTTCTTCAGCGTGTCCATGTAGCTGGTCATGCCGCCCTCCCAGGCGATGGCTGCATGCTCGCATGAAGGGCGGCGCACCGCTCGCCCAAGGTCGGGAGTTCCCGCTATCCTCCCGCGGCATGGAGCAGCTCGGCCCGTACGACCTCGTGGAGCGCCTCGGCCAGGGCGGCATGGCGGAGGTCTTCCTCGCCCGCCGCCAGGTGGAGGGCGTGGAGAAGCGGCTGGTCATCAAGCGCATCCTCCCGGACTTCGCGGAGATGAGCGACTTCGTGCAGATGTTCATCAACGAGGCGCGCATCGCGGCCACGCTGGAGCACCCCAACATCACCCAGCTCCTCGACTTCGGTCAGGTCGACGGCCGCTACATCCTCGCCATCGAGTACGTGCAGGGCACCGACTTCGCCGCGCTGATCCGCAACGCCACGGCCGCGGGCGAGTTCTTGCCCGAAGAGGTGGTGCTCAAGATCGCCGCGTTCACCTGCGAGGCGCTCGCGTACGCGCACGCGCTCACCGATGAGAACGGCGAGGCGCTCGGCTTCATCCACCGCGACATCTCGCCCGACAACATCCTCCTGGGCGCGAACGGTGCGGTGAAGGTCAGCGACTTCGGCATCGCCAAGCTGCGCACGCTTCCGAAAGTCACCAAGACCGGCACCCTCAAGGGCAAGCCCGCCTACGCCGCACCCGAGTACCTGCGCGGCAAGGGCATCACCCCGCAGTGCGATCTCTTCTCGCTGGGCGTGGTGATCTTCGAGGGACTCACCGGCCGCAAGCCGTTCGAGGGCGCGGATCTCCTCGAGGTGATGCGCAAGGTGGTGAAAGACCCCACGCCCGACATCGCCGACTACCGCGCCAACGTGCCCGAGGCCGTGGTGCGCGTGGTCGAGCGCGCGATGCAGAAGGAGCCCGCGGACCGCTACGCCGATGCAGGCGAGATGCTCGCCGACATCGAGGCCGCGCTGCACGAGCTGGGTCGACCGGCCACCGGGCGCGTGATCGCCGCACAGGTGGCGCGCTGGGCTCCGGGAAAGAAGGGGACGGGCAACACGCCGGTGGGCGTCGAAGCTGGCAACGCGCCGACCGCGATCAAGTCGGATCCCAAGGCGCCCGCACCCGGCACCGACGCGACCTACATCGCCCAGAAGAGCCTCGCGCCCATGCCCGCGGCAAACGCGACCGTCGGCGGACGGGGACGCACGGCCGTCCAGCCCAAGGTTCCGGTGGGACGCGCCAGCACCGTCGCGGCAAATTCGGCCCCGCCGCCCACACGAACGGCCGCCAACGACGCCCGTCCGCCCTCGCGAAAGTCGGCGTCGAAGTGGGCCTCGGTGGAAGGCGAAGACGCCCCCGAGACCTTGCCCGAGAAGGAGCTGGATCCGGTGCTCGCCGCGCAGAAGCGCGCCTTCGAGCTCGCCGACGAGGAGCTCGACGACGACGAGGAGCGCCGCCGCCGGCCGGGCATGGAGGGCACCAAGCCCAAGGTGCCCATGGCCGCGCTGGTGGGCGTGATGGTGGTCTGCGGCCTCGGCGTGGTGGGCTTCATGGCCTTCGCGCCCAAGCAGCATCGGATCCTGCAGCACGCCGAGGTGTCGAAGACGCCGGACAAGCAGCTGGTGGTGAACGTGGTGAACCCCAACCTGGGCGCCGACGTCTTCATCAACGGCGGCATGATCGGCCACACGCCGCTCACCGTGGACAACACCTACCCCTTCGGCCAGCACGTCGCCGTCGACATCCGCGCCCTGGGCTTCCCGCCGCTGGAGACCGAGTTCATTGGCGGCATCGGCCAGAAGATCGACGTCACCTTCGCCCAGCCGCCGCCCGACGACGAGTGATTCACCGCGCGTGCTAGCGTTTCGGGCATGCGCCTTCCCATCGCTCTGGCCGTCTTGCTCGCCGCGGGTTCCGCGCGCGCCGCGGTGATCAACGTCTCGCCCGCCGACGGGAACACCGCGTACACCAAGATCGAAGGCGCGAACCCCGGCGACGAGGTGGTCATCGCCCCGGGCACGTACGCGTTCCGCGTGTACCTGGAGCAGCAGGCGCCCGCGAGCGCGCCCATCTACATCCACGCGCAGGATCCCTCGAACCCACCGGTCTGGGACTTTGGCAACACCGACATCGAGAGCGAGCCCGGCAGCTACACCGCGCCCGACAAGAACCGCGGCTGCTGGCAGCTCTCCGGCGCGTCGAACATCCACATCGACGGCATCGTCTTCACCCACTGCCGCGACTCGGTGCACCCCGGCGCCGGCGCGGGCATTCGTTACTACAACGGCACCACCGGACTCTTGATTACAAACTGCGTCTTCCACGACAACGACAACGGCCTCACCGGCGGCACCATCGGCGACGACGGTGTCACCCAGAGCGAAGCCACCATCGAGTTCTCAGAGTTCTACAGTAACGGCAACCTCAACGCCTCGGCCGCCACACACAACATCTACAACTACGGCGGCTACTTCACGCTGCGCTTCTCCTATTTGCACGATCCCACGCAGGCGCAGAACCTTCACTGCCGCGCGATCAATTCAACAATTGAATACAACTGGTTCGATCGAGCCGCCGCCTACGTGGGCGACTTGATGACCAACGACGACTACGCCAACAACCCGGTGGGCTCGCTTCAGCAGACCATGCTCGTGCGCGGGAACGTGATCATCCAGGCCGGAACGCAGGCCAACACCGGCCAGATCTGGGCGCTCTACAACGACGAGGCCTCGGGCTCGCCGGTGAGCTTCTCGGTCACGGCCGAGTACAACACCGTCATCGGCGCGGGCGGGCACGCGGCGTTCATCCACCTCTCCAACGCCGACCAGACGGTGATGAGCGCCGAGCTCGACAACAACATCATCTCCGGCACCAGCCAGCCCACGCTCGTGGAGGACACCGGCTTCGCCACCGTCACCGGCACGAACAACTGGATCCAGACCGGCGCCGACGCGACCGGGCTCTCCAACAGCATCGTGGGTAGCGCGCCCGGCTACACCGACGCCGCGAACCTCGACTTCACGCTCGCCACCGGCAGCGCCGCCATCGGCGCGGCGGACCTCAGCGTGGGCAACCTGCCCACGGCCGAGTACTTCCAGAACGAGAGCGTCACCCGCGAGTACCGCGCGCGCGCGAGCGCCAACGACCTCGGCGCCTTCGAGCACGACACGCAGGGCAGCGGCATCGGCCCCTACGGCGACGGCGGCTTCGTCTCCACGAGCGGCACCACCACGTCGACCTCGACATCGAGCGCGTCGAGCACGGGCGCGACGACGGCGACGTCGACGACGACCGGCACGTCGAGCACCTCGACCACGACCGCGAGCTCGACGACGGGCACCAGCTCCAGCTCGACCACGACCGCTGCATCGACGACCGGCGCGTCGACCGGCACCGAGACCTCGACCACCAGCAGCGGATCCGGATCCACCAGCGCGAGCTCGACAGGCGGAACGTCGAGCGGCGCGTCCAGCAGCTCGACCACCGGAGGCGGCAGCGCGGGCGGCTCCACCACCGGCGGCACACCTGGCAAGGTCAACGGCGGCTGCGGCTGCTCGGCCGGCTCCGACGGTTCGCCGCTCTGGCTCGCGTTCGGGCTCGCTGTGCTGATCAGTACCAGGCGGGCACGCAGCTTCCGCCGTAGTGCGGCGGATGCCGAGCGATGTTCCCCGAGGTGAGGATGCTGTAGCCCTCGTCGCACGCGCCGTTCAGCTTCACCACGATCTCGTTGGGCGGATCATTCGGATCCACCGCCGCGCAGAGCCCGGAGGCGTTGAGCGCGTCCACCACCGCGTTGGCGAAGTCGGTGGGCTGCAGCACCAGCGGGCAGCAGGGAAAGCCCTGGGTGGTGTCGAAGTACTCCGGGTGCTGCGCCATCACCGCCTCGATGGCCGTGTTCACCGCCCCTGCGAAGTTCGTCGGCAGGTCCGCGCACTGGTAGTCCACGACTGTCGATGCGCTGCAGTCCTGGGCGCCGCTGGTGTCGCAGACGATCTGCACGCCCGTGCTCCCGCTCGAGCTGGTTGCGCCCGTCGTGCTCGACGCGCTCGTGCTTCCTGCCGACGTCGACGCGGCCGACGACGTGCCCGTGGCACTCGCCGCGCTGGTGCCCGCGCCGCTCGAAGATCCCGTGGCGCTGCTGCTGGAGATCGCTCCGGAGCCGCTGGTCGACGACGCGCTCGACGTGCCTGTCGCGGCAGCGCTGTGGCTCGCGCCGCTGGGCGCGGCATGCTGCGGTGCGCAACCCGCCAGGACGATCGCCGCGATCCACGTTCCAGCTCGCATCCCGGGAGGGTACCCCAGGGCCGCTCCCTTCCTTGCCCCGGTGTGGGTCCGGGTGCGAGGATTTGGGTCCGGCCGCGCGGGTAGGACGCGCCGGAAATTGGCCCATGGCGGAGAGCGAGAACGCAGCCCAGCCGCCTCGAGCGGAAGCTACCGACCCGCTCGTGGGCAAGGTGCTCAACGGGCGTTTCAAGGTGCTCGAGCGCATCGGCGCGGGCGGCATGGGGCGCGTGTACAAGGCGCTGCAGGCGCCGCTCGATCGCCCCGTGGCGCTGAAGGTCCTCAACCCGAACTACGCGACGGACCAAGATCCCGCGTTCGCCAAGCGCTTCATCCTCGAGGCGTCGGTGAGCAGCAAGCTCACCCACCCGAACTCGATCACCATCTTCGACTACGGCCGCAGCGAGGAAGGCACCTTCTTCATCGCCATGGAGTACCTGCAGGGCCGCACGCTCCATCAGGCCATCGCCGCCGAGGGCTGCCTCAACGCGCCGCGGGTGGTGCACATCGCGCGGCAGATCTGTCGCGCGCTGCGCGAGGCGCACGGGCTGGGCATCGTGCACCGCGATCTCAAGCCCGCGAACGTGATGCTCTTGCACCACGGCGACGACGAAGACTTCGTGAAGGTCCTCGACTTCGGCCTGGTGAAGTTCTTCTCCGAGGGCCAGAACCCCAGCCCGGAAGAAGGCGAGCTCACCCAGGGCGGCATCTTCCTCGGCTCGCCCACGTACATGGCGCCCGAGCAGGCTCGCAACCAGGCCGATCCGCGCAGCGACATCTACTCGCTGGGCATCGTGCTGTACCACATGCTCTCCGGCCGCCCGCCCTTCAGCGGCAAGGCGCCGGTGGACATCATCCTCAAGCACGTGAACGAGGCGCCGCCGCCGTTCCGCCCCGAGCTCAAGGTTCCCGCGGATCTCGAGGCGGTGGTGATGCGCTCGCTGGCGAAAGATCCGGCGGCGCGCTTCCAGTCGATGGACGAGTTCCTCGAGGCGCTCAAGCGGCTGGGCACGATCTCGCCGAGCGACATCCTGCTCACCGACTTCGCCTCGCAGCCGAGCCGACCGCCGCCCATTCCCACCGGCGCCAACTCGCGGCCGGCCTCGCGAAGTGGGCTCCGGCCGGCGACGCCGCAGTTGGTGAACGCCGGCTCTGCGCCGCGGCCGTCGCTCGCAGGGCCGCTGCGGCCCGACGAGGAAGTGACCAACCCGGATCGCTCACGCGTGATGAGCGGGCCGGTGCTCGGCGTCGCGGGCATGATCGTCGCGGCGCTGCTGGGCACGCTCGGCGTGATGGTGTTCGGCAAGAAGCCGGAGCCCGTGCCCGCGCCGAACCCGACGCCGGTGACCACGCCGGTTCCCACGCCGGGCCCCGCGCAACACAGCCTGCACGCGGAGAGCACGCCAGCGGGCGCGACGGTGAGCTTGAACGGCAAGGTGCTCGGCAAGACGCCGCTGGATGTCCGCGTGGACGGCGACGCGCCGCCGCAGCTCCAGTTCTCGCTCGACGGCTATGAGTCGCGCTCCGTGGCCGCCGCGCTCAAGGGCGACGCGTTCGCCGCCAGCGCCCAGCTGCTGAAGACGCCCGTCCTCGCGCCCACGCCCGCGCCGAACCCCACGCCCACCACGACGGTGAAGTCGGGCCACGGGAAGAAGAAGAGCGGTTCCAGCAGAGAGAGCTCCTCCACGAATTCCGCGCCCTCTGGATACAAGGATGACCCGTACAAGTAGGACGCTCGCCACCCTCGCCGCGTTGCTGCTGCTGACGCTCGCGATGCCGGCCCGCGCGGATCAGCGCGCCGACGCGCGTCGCCACTTCCGCGACGGCATGTCGCTCATCGCCGCCGGTCACTACGACGACGGCATCAATGAGCTGCGTCAGGCCTACGCCATCAAGCCGCACCCCGCGGTGCTCTTCAACATCGGCAAGGCGTACCAGGACGCGGGCCGGATCACCGAAGCCATCGACGCGTTCCAGCAGTACCTGACCTACGAGCCGCAGGACGCCGACGACGTCCGCGCGCGCATCGCAAATCTGGAGAAGCTGATTCCGGCGCCGCAGGAGGCCAAGCCCGAGCCGAAGTCCCCCTTGGGGGAGGCTTCGCACCCGGAGCCCACGCCGGTGAAGAACGCCGCGGTCGACGAGGCCAGCCGCAAGCGCATGGACGAGCTGCTCACCCGCCTCGACGCCGCGGTGGAGAAGGCCGAGAAGCTCAACGCCACGCCCGTCGCCGAGCCCGCGCCCAAGCCCGCTGCGGAAGCGACGGCGCCCGTGAATTCGTCGGAGACGCAAGAGGACCTCGCGCAGAACCAGGGCGACGCGTACGAAGAAGTGGTCGTCACCGCGAGCCGCTACGCGCAGAACGCGCTCCAGGCGCCCGCCGCCACCACCACCATCACCGCCGACGAGATCGGTCTCTCCGGCGCCACGAACTTGCCCGAGCTCTTGCGCCGCGTGCCCGGCGTGGACGTGATGCGCATGGGCGTGGGCTCGGCCGACGTTTCCATCCGCGGCTTCAACCAGCGCGTGGCCAACAAGCTGCTGGTGCTCGTCGATGGCCGCTCCGTGTACGAGGACTTCCTCGGCCTGACGATCTTCGAAGAGCTGCCCATCCAGCTCGACGAGATCGAGCGCATCGAGATCATCCGCGGCCCGGGCAGCGCGCTCTACGGCGCCAACGCGTTCGTGGGCGTGGTGAACATCATCACCAAGCACCCGGGCGTGGGCGCGACGGCGATCGCCAAGGTCGGCGGCGGCAGCGGCAACCAGGGCCTGGGCGAGTTCATCGCCAGCGGCCGCAACGGGCGCTTCAGCTACCGCTTGAGCGGCGGGTACCAGCAGGCCGACAAGTGGAGCGTCGACTTCGATCCCACCCGCGCGGACTTCACGCCGCAGTCGGACAACCCCAACCTCGCGCTGCAGTCGACGAAGGCCAACGGCGTGGCCTCGGTGCGCCTCTCGCGCGACGCGGAGGTCTCGCTCGCCGCCGGCGTGAACAAGTACTTCACCGAGATCTACCCGCTGGGCCTCTTGCGCAACGACTCGCTCGACGGCACCCACCTCTACAACCAGGCCAACCTCGACGCGGGACCGTTCCAGGTGCGCATCTTCTGGAACCACCTGCAGGGCGCCGCAACGCCGCAGTATCAGGCCGTGGGTCAGCGCTCGCTGGCGACGAGCCTGGTGTCGAACGTGCTCGACGCGGACACCCAGCTCGAGCAGGGCTTCCACCTCGCCGGAGAGCACCGCATCACGCTCGGCGCGGGCTACCGGCTCAAGGCCGAGCGCTGGGACTACCTCGACCAGAACCCGGTGGAGCACCACTTCAGCGCGTTCATCCAGGAGGAGTACCGGCCCATCCAGAAGCTGGCGATCACCGGCTCGCTGCGCGCCGACCGCCACCCGCTCCTCGACGACGGCAAGCCCGGCTTCGCCATCTCGCCGCGCGGCTCGGCGGTCTACCAGGTGACCGACGGCCAGGCCGTGCACGCCTCGGTGGGCACCGCGTTCCGCGAGCCGACGTTCGTGGAGAGCTACACCCACCTGCTGGTGCCCGTGCCCGGCCAGGCCAACGTGGCCGTGCTCACCGTGGGCAACCCGGCGCTCAAGCCGGAGAACGTGTTCAGCATGGAGCTCGGCTACCGTGTGGAGCTCGCGAGCGCGCAGTTCGATCTCACCGGCTACCGCAACACGGTGAAGAACCTCATCGAGCTCTCGCCGCTGACGACCACGCCTGCGGGCGCGAGCTACGACGGCGCGAGCAACGAGTTCGTGGCCGGCCAGTCGCAGTTCATCAACGATACGCCGGTGTACACCGCGCTCGGCGGCGAGCTCGGCGCCAAGCTCTTCCCCGTGGACCGCTTGGGCCTGCGCGGCTCGTTCGCGCTCGAGTCCATCAGCGCCACCGGCATCGACGCCACCCACTGCGGCCCGTGTCAGGAAGTTCCGGCGGTGAAGCTCTACCTCGGCGCCAGCTACCGCACCGACTTCCACCTCGATCTCAACCTCGACGGCAGCTACGTCTCGTCGACCACGTGGATCGAGCGCGCGCCGGATCCGACGAACCTCACCGAGATCGCCTTCACCGCCTTCCCGCTCGGCGCCTACGCCGACGTGAACGCGCGCGTGGGCTACCGCTTCTTCGACGACCACCTGGAGGCCGCGGTCATCGGCCAGAACCTCGCCGCCGCGCACCAGGAGCACCCCTTCGGAAACCAGCTCGAGACCCGGGTCCTGGCCACCCTGGGAGGGAGCCTCTGATGCGCGCCCTTCCTGCCATCGCCCTCGCCACCCTTCTCGCGGCCTGCTCCAGCCCGCCGGTGCAGACCTCCGCCGACCGATTGAACACGGCGATCACGACGACGCTCTCAGGACAGGTCGTCGTGGCCGGCGGCGCGCGCGGCGACGCGGTGATCCTGCTCTACGAGGCCGCGCACCCGCCCGCGCCCTTCGGCACCGGTCATCCGATCGCGTTCGCGCTGGTGCCAGCGAGCACGCTCTTCGCCGGCGCGCTGCACGATGGCAATGCCCCCGGGCCGTTCGCGGCGTCGTACACCTTCCCCACCGTCGCGCCGGGCACGTACCTGGTGGCCGCGTTCCTCGATTCTGACGCGTGTCTGACCGGCCCTTCGACCACCTGCCAGCTCTCGGACTTCGATCCCTTCTACATCGTCACCCGCGAGCCCAACGGCCACGACCAGCTCGGCGGACACGTGGACCAAAACGGCCAGCTGTTGCCGGTGCTCGTGCCTCAGGCGGATCCGGACGGGCATTTGGCGGCCGTGAGCGGCGTGCAGGTGGGCATCGGCGCCACCGCGCTCCTCGATCGGCCGACGTTCAGCGTGGTGGGCGATCCCAACCAACTCGACGCCCAAGGTAACATTTCAGTTAGCAAGACCGAGCCCACGTTCTTCGGGCTCAGCTCCCTGCCGCTGAACGCGTCGCCGGTGGTGGAGAAGCAGCCGGCGTTCCTGGTGCGCTACGTCGACGACGATCACGACGGCAAGCCCGACCTCTCGCCACTGGGCGTGCCCGCGCTCTGGCCCAAGATCTTCGTGCGCAAGATCGCGGATCCGGATCCGTCGAACGTGGTGCCCGCAGTGGCCGCCGGCCTGCGCGACGAGAACGACCTCGACGACGACGGCGTGCTCGACGCCGCCGGCAAGAGCTACGACCACCTGCTGCTCGTCGACGGCGGCGCGCCGCAGCTCATCAAGGCCGACGCCGCGCCGGATCTGGTGATCCTGCCCACGGCGTACGTCGACCAGCCCATCGCGGATCCGAACCTGGCGCTGGTGCCCGCGCAGCTCTACGCGCAGCTCGCGCTCCCCGACGGCGGCCCGGACATGGAAGCCGTGCTGCCCCAGACCACGCTGCCGGTGGCGGTGCTGCCCCAGGCCGTCGACGCCAGCGGGCTCATCCCCGTGCCGCTCGCGGCCATCCCGCCCGGGCGCTACGCGGTGATCGTGGAGCAGTTCACCGGCCAGACCTGGCGCGTGCCCAACGAGCTCTCGCCCGCGGTGGCGCCGGGCGTGGGCCTTACCCCGACGGGGTCCCAGGCCTTCACCTTCACGGTTGCGCCGTAGGTTCGCGCAGGGCGCTGGTCTAAGCCCAGAGATCGGTTGGGGCGAGCTCGGATCGCGCCGGGATTTTCGGCGAGGTCGAGGAGCGAGGAGGAGCGTGCCCGAAGGCACGTGACGACGCA
>JAFEBB010000029.1 GCA_018266075.1 Deltaproteobacteria bacterium
GCGGATGGGGAGCATGAACTTCTCGCTCTCGTACGCGATCTGGATGGGCCGCAGGTAGGTAACGCCGGTGTTCTTCTGCTCGTCGAGGTTCACCTTGGCCACGAAGAACTTCATGTTCTGCTTGATGTATGGCTCGAGCGCCGCCGCGGCCTTGGCGGGAATTTGATAGCCCTGCTCTTTCAAGTACGTCTCGAGGCCGTCGCTCTGCTTGGCGCTGAGGATGGCGATGTCGTACTCGCCCACGCTGTACTCGGCCTCGATCTTCACGCCCAGCGCCTTGGCGCGCTCGTCGCGGTCGGCGGCGAGGTCGTCCTTCTCCATGCGCGCCATGCCTGCGCCGGCGGCCATGGGCGCCATGCTTCGATAGTTGTAAACCTGGCAAGGATTCGGATCCGAGTACTCGACAAGCCGCGGCGCCGAGTAGCTGTCGATGCGGTCGATGTACTTCTTGTCGCCGACGTGGATCTGGTCCTTCTCCAGCACCGTGGGCACCGGCACCACGAGCGCGAAGTCCTTCATGTTGCCTTCGAAGTCGTTGCTCATGGTGAGCACGGTGCGATTTCCGTCGCGTACCAGGACGACCTTCGAGGCGTGGTTGTAGAGCTCGGCGCCGGCCTTGCCCACGTAGAAGCCACAGAAGGCGTGGGCGGGGCGCGGCGCAAAGAGCGCGACGGCGAGCGTCGCGGCAAGGAGAGTCAGACGTTTCATCGGGCACCTGCGGTGGAGAGCTGCGGGTTGAGCTGCGGCGCTCCCAGGCTCGGCCACTGGTAGCGAACGCCCTTGATGAGCCGGTCGATCACCGGCACCAGGGGCGAGAGGAAGAAGAGCGCCCAGACCGGCGAGTTCATCACCCAGAAGCGGTGCTGGAGGACGAACGCGAGCACGGCCACGACCCCGGCGTAGAGGATGCGGCCGGCGCGGGAGTCGGGGGTGGTCTTGGGGTCGCTGATCATGAAGAACGTGAAGACGATGAGGCTGCCGAACGCGAGCTGGTGCTCGAGCACCGCGAGGCGCTGGCCCAGGTACAGGACGCGGCCCGCCTTGAGCGCGATCCAGAAGCCCAGGAACGCGAAGCTGATGTCGGTGCGCAGCGCGCGGACGACCACCGTCAGCCCCAGCGCCAGGAACCAGAAGAGCAGCACGGTGTCCTCGCCCCACTGGCTCGGCGAGGCCCAGATGTGCGTGGTGGCCAGCATGCCGCCCGCGAGCCCCAGGTTGGCGGGGTTGAACACGTGCTTGCCGTTGATGCGGATCCAGAACTTGGACGCGATGGCCACGGCGGCGCACGCCGGCGGCAGCCAGACCAGATCGCTGCGCACCAGGAGCGCCACGCCCAGGCCGGTGATCACCGGCGAGAGGTAGCCCTGGCTGGGCACGCGCCGGAGCTTGGTGTTGAGCCACTGCGACGCCGCGGCGGCGGCCACCGTGAGCACCGGCTGCACCAGGGGAACCACGCCCTCCCACATGCCCGCGGCCGCAAACGAGGCCAGGAAGGCGATCTGGAACCAGCGGGGGTCTTTGGCGAGCGGGAGGCGCATGCCCCATTGAACGCAGGCCGCGTCGCCAGGATCTATGGCCTTGGTTGGGGCGGACACCGGGGAGACCTGGAGGAACGGCGACCGGTGGAGCGGTGGGGCCACCGAGAATGTCGGGAGAAGAGGCGAGCGGTGGAGCGCTGGCGGTGGCCCGTTTAGACTTGCCTTCCGATGCCTTCGTCGTTGCCCCGCGAGTACCTGGTGCAAGCGCGTGCGCTGATCGCGCGCGTCTGCGTGTACGAGCCTGTGGACCTGCAGGCCGTGGCGGCCGCGCGGGAGCTGGCGCTTCTGGAGCCCGACCGGGCCGCGTTCATCGTGGGCGCGCTGCTGGAGCTCTCGCGCACCGGCGGCCGCAAGGAGATCATCACCATCGACGCAGTGGGGCGGGCCATCCTCTCGGCGCCGCCGGAGCAGCTCTCGCACCTGCACCGCTCGCGCATCCTCGACGCCGCCCACGACAACGGCCTGGCCGCCGTCTCCGCGCTCTTCATCGCCCCGGATCCGGTGCTCGCGCTGGGCGAGAACGTCCGCCAGCGGCAGGACCCGGTGATCGCCCACATGACCCTGGGCCACAAGAAGATGCTGGCGCGCAAGGCGGATCCGGATCTGCTCTCGCGGCTGGCGGCCGAGGCCGACCCGCGCGTGGTCCGTAACATTCTGGTTAATCCGCGGCTGACCGAGCCGGTGGTGGTGCGCATCTGCGCGCGGCGGCCCATCCGCGGCGAGGTGCTCCGGTTGGTGCACGAGAGCCGCAGGTGGAGCTCGCTGGAGAAGGTCCGCGAGGCCATCGTGCAGAACCCGTACTGCGAGCCGGAGCTGGCCCTGAAGCTCTTGCCCACGCTCTCGCAGGCGATGCTGCGGCTCATCGCGCGCAACCAGACCCTGCACACCAGCATTCGGGGCGCGGCGGCGCGGCTGGTCGATGGCGACTTCGCGCCCGTCGAAGTCGCCGACGACGAGTCCGAGCTGAACTAGGCCGCGCGCGTCTCGACCGGCAGGGGAATTCCGCGCTCCCGATCGAGCTCGTTCTTCGCCGCGATGATCCGCGCCCGGGTCTCGTCGCGAAGCGCGTCCACCGAACGGCCGTGGTCGCTCGGCTTCAGCGGCTCGAGCACCTTCACCCGACAGTTCGAGCGCAGCGACACCTTGAAGCCGTGCTTGGGCAGCGTGTCCGCGGTGCCCGTGAGCGCCATGGGGATCACCGGCACGTCGCACTCGCACGCGAGCCGGAACGCGCCGTCCTTGAACGCTTTGACCTCACCGTCCGGCGAGCGCGTTCCCTCGGGGAAGAGGAGCACCGGCACGCCCTTCTCCAGCCAGGCCTTGCACTCGGCCATCATCTTCGCGATCGAGTCCTTGTCGCCGCGGACGAGGCCGACATAACCATTCAGTTTCATATTCCAGCCGAGGAACGGCACCTTGAACACGCTGGCCTTGCTCACCCACTTGTACGGACGGAAGAGCCCGAAGAGCACCAGGATGTCACCGAGCGACTGGTGGTTCGCCACGATCACGGCCGGCCCGTGCCAGGGCAGCTTGTCGCGGCCCTCGATGCGCAGCCGCCAGAGCGGGTTTACCCAGAAGTAGGTCTGCGCCCAGAGGCACGAGTAGAGGTGCAGCACGCGGCGGTTGCGATCGAACGGCCAGGTCACCAGCCAGACCACCAGCGCGCCCGCGAAATAGATCACGCAGGTCGAGCAGAGGAAGATCCAGTAGATGACCGAGTAGACCGCCATCGCGTCACTTCAACACGCATCGGTCACGCGTTCATCACGGCCTGTTCGTTTGCCTGCTCAGAACTGGCCGGAGATGCCGAGCCCCGGGCCAGCAGGCGACGGCCCGAGCGACAGCGAGAGCCCCTGCGCCGTCTTGCTCGGCTGCGTCTCGACCTGGTGAAAGATCCGCGGCACGCCGATGCCGAAGGCCGTGCCCACGATCGCGCCGGTGATGACGTCGGTCGCGTAGTGCTTGTCCGCGCCGATGCGCAGGAGCGCCGTGCCGGTGGCCACGGTGAGCCCGCCCGCCCAGACCCACGGCGCGTACTTGTAGCCGTGCATGCTGCACACCGTGCCCGCCGCGGTGGCCATGGAGAACGCCCAGGTGGTGTGCCCGGAGAAGAAGCTGAGGTTGTTGTCGTCGGGCATCGCGGTCTGCGACTTCTGGTCTTCGGGCAGCCGGTGCACGAACGGCCGCTCGCGGCCGACGGCGAACTTAACAATCTGGTTCGCATCCTGCGCGAGGATGGTGGCCTCGCCGACGACGAGCAGATCCTTGCCGATGTTGGCGTTGGCGCCCGCATGGTGCGCGGCGAGCGCGGTGCCGCCCAGCGTGACAGCAGGCAAGAGCGCGAAGGCGCTCACGTTGGAGAGCACGTCGGCGGTGTGGGGGTTGTGCCAGACCAGATCGTCGCGGATGTTGCGATCGAACGCGTTCAGCGTGTCGTTCCCGGCGGCGTCGCGGTCGCACCAGCGGCAGGTGGCGGGCGCGAGCTGGTGCTTGAAGAGGAGCTCGCTGGAGAGCCAGGCCGCGGCGCCCACACCGGTGATGGTGAGATCCAGCGGGACGTTGACCTTGAGTGGCGGCGGCGCATCGGTGGCCTGTGCGTGGGCCACGCTGGCCGAACCGAGCAACGCCAAGATCACGACCGCGCGCATGAGGCCTCCTCGCGCGGATTGTCGCCGGATCCGATCGACGACGCGAAAAACTGGCCGTCAGAACAATCGGGCCATCGCGAGGCCGTCGGTGTACGCGCCCTCGCGCCACGACTCCAGCCGCTTTCGTCCCTCGTGCACGAAGCCGCACTTCTCGTAGAGCGCGATGGCGCGGGTGTTGTCCGCGTAGACGTCGAGCTCCACGCGGGCGATGCCCTGCTCTTGGGCGATGCGCATCAGGTCGTCCATCAGCGCGCGGCCGAGTCCGCGCCCCTGCCACGCGGTGGCGATGCCCATGCCCAACATCCACACGTGCTGGCGACGCGGGCTGGGCGAGCCGTGCAGACCAAACGTCGCGACCACCTCGCCGTCGACGAGCGCCGCGCGGCTGTGGTTGCGCGCGGGATCGTTGCTGGCGATGCGCTTGATCCAGATCGAGGCCGGCGTCAGCGGCGCTTGCAGCGTCGCCCAGAGCACGCCCGGATCCGAGAGCACGGCCACGTAGCCCGCAGCGTCCTCGACGCGCACCTCGCGAAGCTCGAGCGACGCCGGCAGCGGACCCTTCGGCGGACGAACGTGCTCGCGCGCCACGTTCGCCGCGGTCAGCCCGGTGCGGAGCAGCGCGTACTGGAAGCTGTCGACGATCGACTTGCCGTCGAACCAGTCGCGCTTCCGAGAGAGCTCGCGCTCCATCAAGCCCTGCAGCGATGCATGGTGCGGCGACGTCGCGGGCAGCGCGAGCTCGAGCCGATCCAGGTGCCACCAATCGAAGGCCACATCTCGCAGCGCCTCGAGGAGCGGCCGCACCTGCGCGCTGTTCGCAGCCGTCGCGGCGACCCAGAGCTTGCCCGCATGCCGCAGCCGCGGCCGATCGAGCGCGGTCATTCCCGCGGCGGCGAGCAGCGCCTCACCGTCGAACATGCCGACGGCCTTGTTCACCCCCGGTGCGAGCTGCAGCTGCGACTCCACCTGCGCGGGCTCGAACTCCAGCTCGCCGGCAACCTGCCCGCACAGCGCCTGCAGCGCGGGGACATCCGAGACTTCAATCGGTCGAAGCTTCATCGCACCCTTCCGCGCCGACGCGCGCTCCACAAGCCCATGCCCACGAAGAGCGCGAGGATCACCGCGCTGTCGGCGTTGGTGCTGCTGCAGCCGCCCGTGTCCACGAAGCCGCCTGCGTCGGGCGGGCTGCTGCTGCCGGTGGTGGTGTCCGAGCTGCCGGCGTCATCGGCTCCCGCGTCCGGCGGCGTCGCCAGCGCCTGCGCCACCCAGATGTGGTTGGTGAGCGTGCGCGGGTCGCCGTTCACGAGCACCTCCGCGCGCCAGCGATCTTCGCTGCCGCCGGTGGGCGCGCTGACGTCCTGCTCGTAGACGAACGGATCCGAGGTGATCGAAACGGGATCGCCGTTCACGCCGTTGTGCACCCAGCGGACCTGGTCGCCGTTGCCGCCGGTGATCGTGGCCGCGAGGTGCACGCTGTCGGCGTGGACGGTGTCGCCCACGCGCGCGTCGCCGGCCACGAGATCGATCATGGGGTCGCTCGGGCTCTCTAGCTTCACCACCGTGCGCCCGTGGCGGACGGCGTCCAAGATCCCCGGCACGCTCAGCTCGCTCGCGTAGACCATCGTCGTCGGGTGCGCGATGGGGCTGCCGAAGGTGCCCTCGCTCACGCCGGCGCTGTGGTCGTCGCTGCCGCCGAGCGGGGTCACGTGCGCGCCCTGGTCGAGGTACGACTCCCAGATCTGGAAGGTGTGCGTGGCGAACGCGTGGCCGTACTCGTTCCAGCCGCCGTTCTCCACCTCGAGCGCGTCGACCTGCGAGGCGAGCACGTCGTCGTTGTGCCAGCCACAGCCGATGCAGAGCGAGCCCAGATCCAGCGCCGGGTGGTTCACGGAGAAGAGCGCGCCCTGGGCATGGAACTCGTCGGCGGCCTGGCTCGCGGTGCGGCCGTTCAAGCCCAGGCGGTGGTCGACGTAGTGCAGCGCGCCGATGCCGTTGGCGTGGCCGGAGTAGGTGGTGAACTCGTCGCCGGGCACGAGCAGGAGGTCGCTGTGCTGCGCCTGCACTTGCGGGATGAGATCCACCTGGGTGTCGGTGTTGTGGTCGGAGCACTCGATGAAGTCGAGCCCCTGGGCGCGCGCGAAGGTGGCGTTCTCGTCCAGGCTGGGTCGCGCGTCGCCGCTCTCGCGCGAGTGCACGTGGAAGTCTCCCGCGTACCAACCCGGATTCGGATTCAGCGCCGGCACATCGGTGTACGGCGTGCGATCCGTTTCGGCCGGAAGCGTGGGCTGCGAGCGCAGGGTGACGACAACCGTCCAGTGCGCCGCGCTCGCCACCAGCGCTTTGCCAATCACCACGTTCCAGGTGCCCGCCGTCATCGGCCCGGGGTGGTAGCTGCGCGAGGCCGCCAGTTCGCCCACCACGATGTCCTCGGTGTTGCCGCCGCCCCAGCCGCGGAAGCCGTTCGGATCCCAGAGGCCGAAGTCGAGGATGTCGGTGCCGTTGCTGTCCTGGTTCAACACGTGCGAGACCTGCACCTCGGCCGTGCCTGCGGGGACCTCGAAGGGCACCAGCGCGTAGGTCGGATCCGTCGCGAGCATGGTGCCGGTGAAGTAGAGCGTGTGGTCGGCGGCGGCGATGCGCGCGGGGAGCAGCAGCGCCAGCGCCCAGACAAACGACCAACGCATGAAGGCCTCGAGAGCGGGGCGCTCAGGATAGCCCAGGGTCGACGCTGCCGCGGCCGAACGCCTGACGCCCGAGCGCGCGGCCACTCCGCCGACCAGCGGGCCAGGACTCTGGGTTACACTTCCGCGCCATGCCACTCGATATTGATCTTTCGCGGTTTCCCGTTCTCGTCGTCGACGACGAGCAGGACAACCTCGACGTCATTCGCTTCAACTTCAAGAAGTCGCACCCGCTCACCTTCGCGCGCTCGGGCCCCGAGGCCCTCGAGGCGCTCAAGGATCTCGACTGCGCGTGCATCGTGAGCGACCAGCGCATGCCGGGCATGACCGGCCTGGAGTTTTTGCGCGAGGCCCGCAAGCTCCGCCCGGACACGGTGAACGTGCTGCTCACGGCCTACGCGGATCTGCCGGTGCTCGTGGAAGCCCTGAATGAAGGGCTGGTGTACCGCTACGTCTCCAAGCCGTTCTCGACGGAAGACCTGGGCCACGCGCTGCGCGGCGCCATCGAGCGCTTCCACCTGCTGCGCGAGAACCGCCGGCTGGTCGAGCAGCTCAAGGCGCAGAACCAGTACCTCGAAGCAGAAGTCAGCTCGCGCTTCGACACTGGCGGCATCGTGGGCGGCGCGCCCGCGCTCAAGGCGGTGCTGGAGCAGGTTCGGCAGGTGGCGCCCACCGCGTCGACCGTGCTGCTGCGCGGCGAGAGCGGCACCGGCAAGGAGCTGCTCGCGCGCGCGATCCACTTGTCGAGCCCGCGCACCAAGGGCCCGTTCGTGAAGGTGAACTGCGCCGCGCTCGCGCCGGGCGTCTTGGAGAGCGAGCTCTTCGGCCACGAGAAGGGCAGCTTCACCGGCGCGCTCGCGCGCAAGCTCGGCCGCTTCGAGCTCGCCGACGGCGGCACCCTCTTCCTCGACGAGGTGGGCGATCTCTCGATGGAGATCCAGGTGAAGCTCTTGCGCGTGCTCCAGGAGCGCGAGTTCGAGCGCGTGGGCGGCACAGAGACCATCAAGACCGACGTGCGGCTCGTCTCCGCGACCAACAAGGATCTCGAGAAGGCCATCGCCGCGAAGGAGTTCCGCGAGGACCTCTACTACCGGCTCAACGTGTTCCCCATCTACGTGCCGCCGCTGCGCGAGCGCGCCGAGGACATCGAGCCGCTCGCGGAGAGCTTCGTGGCCCGCTACTCGAAGAGCGCGGGCAAGAAGGTGGGCGGCGTGTCCGACGGCGCGCTGGACAAGCTGCTCGCCTATCCCTGGCCGGGCAACGTGCGCGAGCTGGAGAACGTGGTGGAGCGCGCGGTGATCCTCGCCAAGGGCGCCCTGCTCGAGGCCGACGATCTCGACTTCGGCCGGCGCCTGCAGACGCTCTCGGTGATGCTGCCGGCGAGCGCCACGGATCTGCCCGGCCAGCTCGAGGAGATCGAGAAGCGCCGGCTGGTGGAGGCGATGTCCAAGCACAAGGGCCGCAAGAGCGACGTGGCCCGCGAGCTGGGCATCAATCGCTCCACGCTCTATTACCGCTTGAAGAAGTTCGGTCTCGACGCCGAAGCGGCCGAGTGACGCCGCTACTGCAGCACGTAGCTCTCCAGCCGGTTGTCCGCAGCGATGTAGAGCCGGCCCTTGGCCACGATGGGCGCCTGGAAGCGGTGCACGGTGTCGGTGAGCGAGCCGGTGCCGTCGAAGAGCGGCGTGCCCGTCTCGGCGTCCCAGGCGCGGAGCTTGTTGTCGCCGCCAGCGCCAACGCCCCAGACCACGAAGCTGCCCTGGCCGTCGGGTGAGGTGACGATGGGCGAGCCACCGCCGGGCAGGTTCTCCACCTCGTCGCCGCACCAGACCGGGGTGATCGTCGGCGGTGAGCCCGGCGCGATGCGCACCGCGCCCAGGTCGCCCGAGCCGGTGGGGCAGGTGATGGGGTTGCTCACGTAGAACACCATCTGCCCCTGCGCGTCGGCGACGGTGGCCGCGGCGTTGATGATCTCGTTGCTCGAGGCCTGGAGCGTCACCAGCGCATTGGAGATGCCGCCCAGCGCGTCGCGGTCGAGCAGGTAGAGCTTGCCGTCCTTGCCCATGGCCAGCACCGCGTGCAGCGTGCCGAGGTCGAAGATCAGCGGGCCGGTGCCGCTCATGTCGATGTCGCTGTCGTCGAGCGCCTTCCAGTTGGTGGGCGCCCAGTAGTTGCCGGTGGCGTAGTCGAAGCTGGCGTCGGGGCCCAGGTCGAAGACGGCCTCGCCGTCGCTCCAGTTGATGCCGCCCACGAAGGTGTTGCCCGTGCTCACGAAGAGGCCCTGCCCTTCGACGGCGATTCCGCTCGGCGCCCAGATGCCGCCGCCGGTGGCGCGCGTGGCCCAGGCGCCGGTGATGCTCGCGTTGGTCGGATCAATGGCGATCACCCAGCCGTGGTACGGGCCGCAGTCGCCGTAGAAGCCGCCGAAGGGCACGTAGAGCTTGCCGCCCATGAGCGCGAGCGCGGCCCGCTCCTGCTGCACCACCAGCGGGTTGCCCGAGCCCGGATCGATGTCGAAGGTGGCGCCGTTGCTCTGCGCGTTGCCGTCGAGGGTCACGGGCCAGCCGCTCTTCACGTGGCCGGTGTCGACATCGAGAGCGAAGACCTGGTGCCCCACGTTGTGCACCAGCGCGTCCACGTAGAACGTGCGCGTGGCCGAATCGATCACGCCGGTGCCGGTGATGCCGTTGGTGCTGATGTTGCCGCAGGAGAGCTCGTTGAGCGGCCAGGGATCGCCCAGGTTCTGCGTCCACACCTGCGCGCCGGTGGCGGCGTTGAAGGCGATGACGTCGTTCTCCTCGGTCCCGACGATCACCAGGTCCGTGGCGCCATTCGCGCCGCTCACGAAGAGCGGCTGCGCGTAGGGCTCGCCCGTGAAGGTGCCGTCGAACGCGGTGTCCGGGTGGATGTTGGGCACTGCCGACGCCGTGAACGCCGCGTCGACGTAGAGCCCGGTGCGGTGCGGATCCTTGTGCTCCATGAGCACGTCCGCCGGGTCCGTGCCGCCGGTGGAGCTGCCGCCGGTGGAGCTGCTTCCGGTGGAGCTGCTTCCGGTGGAGCTGGTGCTGCTCGAAGCGGTGCTGCTGGAGCTGGTCGTCGTCCCCGTGCTCGAGCCGCTGGCGGTCGTCGCGCCGCTCGAGCCGCCGCTCGTGGTGCTGCCATGCGAGCCCGAGGTTCCGGTCGCCGTCGCGCCGGCGCTGCTGCCGCTCGACGAACCCGAGTCGTTCTTTCCGCAGCCCACCGCCCCAAGAACGGCCGCGAGCACCACCCAGCGCATGCGCATGAGCGCCTCCCAGGCGCGCAGCCTACGTCAGCTTTTGTCCGGAGGGCGATGAATGCCTGTCGAGCGAACGGGGTGCCTAAGTTTCTTCGCGAGGGGGCGCACATGAGACCGTGGGTGCTGCATGTCTGCGGGGCGCGGCCGAACTTCATGAAGGTCGCGCCGGTGTGGCGGGCGATCGCTTCGCGCGCGGAGCTGGGCCAGAAGCTGCTGCACACCGGCCAGCACTACGACGAGAAGATGAGCGACGTCTTCTTCGCCGAGCTGGGCTTGCCCGTTCCGGACGTGGCGCTCGGCGTCGGATCCGGATCCCACGCGGAGCAGACGGCGAAGCTGATGGTGGAGCTGGAGAAGGTCGTGGCGCGCGAGAGGCCGCAGCTCATCTCCGTGGTCGGCGATGTGAACAGCACCCTGGCCGCCGCGCTGGTGGCTGCCAAGGCCTGCATTCCGCTCGCGCACGTGGAGGCCGGCCTGCGCAGCTTCGACCGCGGCATGCCCGAGGAAGTGAACCGGGTGGTCGTGGATCGGCTCGCGGATCTGCTGCTCACGCCCTCCGCCGACGGCGACGCCAACCTGCGCAACGAAGGCGTGGATCCCAAGCGCATCGTGCGCGTGGGAAACGTGATGATCGACTCGCTGCGCGCGCAGCTCCAGACCGCCCAGCTCCGCGACGCCCTGGCGAAGCTGAAATTGAAACCGAAAAGTTATGCGGTGCTCACGCTGCATCGGCCCGCGAACGTGGACGACCCGCAGGTGCTCGCGCGGATCCTGGATGGCGTGCGCTGGGTGCAGTCGCAGCTGCCGGTGGTCTTTCCGGTGCACCCGCGCACGCGGGCCACCCTCGGCGCGCTCGCCGACAAGCTCGGCGGCATGCCCAACCTGATCCGCGTGGATCCGCAGGGCTACCTGGACTTCCTCTGCCTCACCAGCCAGGCGCGCCTGGTGCTCACCGACTCCGGCGGGCTGCAGGAAGAGACCACCGCGCTCGGCGTGCCTTGTCTGACGCTGCGCCAGAACACCGAGCGGCCCATCACCGTCTCCGAGGGCACCAACCAGCTGGTGGGCACGGACCCCAAGCGAATCCGCGCGGCGGCCGAGGAGATCCTCGCCGGCAAGGGCAAGCCGGGCCGCATTCCCGAGGGCTGGGACGGGCGAGCGGGCGAGCGTGTCGCGCGGACGTACGAGCGCTTTCTCGGCCGCGCGCTAAGCTGAAGGGCATGCTCCCGCTCGCGCTCGCCGCCACGATCCTCGCCGCCTCGCCGACCCGCCTCGCCCAGTGCGACAGCGGCAAGACCGGCCACGTTCAGCTCTTCATCGCCGCGGACGGCAAGGGCGGCTACATCCTCAGCTCCAAGGACGACGCGGATGGCGCGAGCGCGCGCGTCTTCTCCGGCACGGTGCGCTCGGCCACGCACCACAAGCTCGACAAGAAGCACCACGCGTATCGCTTCGTCGTCGAGGGCGGGCAGCTCCAGCAAGCGGCCGGCCTCGACGACGCACACTGCAAGGCCGAGGGCGAGAGCGCCCGCTGCGCCTTCGACGTCATCGAGATCAAGCTCATGAAGGGCGGCCCCAAGGAGCCCGGCGACGACGGGCTCACCCCGCTCCTGGGCGACGCGGCCATCGGCATGGACAACGGCAGCCCGCAGAACTGCACCGTGTTCGCGTCCAAGGCTCTGTCCACCCTCTTGAAAGCGCGCAAGTAGCTTCCTGGCTGGCCACGACCCTGCGTGCTATCCATGGCCCAGCGCCATGCCTCCGTCCGTCACGGTCTTCCAGCTGATGCAGGACCAGAGCTTCGACCTGCGCCTGCAGCTGATGGCAGGCAAGGGCGGGCTCTCGCGCAAGATCTCCAGCGACCGCATCCAGAAGCCCGGCCTCGCCCTCACCGGCTTCACCGACCACATCCACCCCGAGCGCGTGCAGGTCTTCGGCAACACGGAGATGAGCTACCTCACCACGCTGCCCAACGAGCGGCAGCGCGAGATGATCGCCCAGCTCTTCAAGGCGCCGCTCGCCTGCCTGGTGGTGACCAAGGACCTCGAGGTGCCCCCCGTCCTGGTGGAGACCGCCGAGCGCGCCGAGGTGCCGCTGCTGCACACGCCGCACCTCTCGTCGACGTTCATCACCCAGGCCCAGGCCTTCCTCGAGGACGCGCTGACGGTCTCGACGAGCAGCCACGGCGTGCTCATCGACGTCTTCGGCGTGGGCATTCTGATTCTGGGCAAGAGCGGCATCGGCAAGAGCGAGTGCGCGCTCGACCTGGTGATGAAGGGCCATCGCCTCGTCGCCGACGACATCGTGGACATCAAGCGTCGCAAGGGCGCGGCCTACGGCGCGGGCTCCAGCATCATCAAGCACCACATGGAGGTCCGCGGCCTCGGCATCATCAACATCAAGGACCTCTTCGGCATCGCCAGCGTGCGCGACTCGAAGAAGATCGAGCTGGTGATCGAGCTGGTGGAGTGGAATCCGCACGAGGAGTACGACCGCCTCGGCCTCGACGAGCAGAAGTTCAACATCGTCGACGTGGGCGTGCCCAAGCTGGTGATCCCCGTCCGCCCGGGCCGCAACATGACCACCATCATCGAGGTGGCTGCGCGCAACCACCTGCTCAAGCTGCAGGGCCACCACTCCGCGCTCGACTTCCAGGACAAGCTCAACCGCGCCATTGCCGAGGGCACCGGCGTGAAGGCCCTGGGCGAGGAGCCCGAATGAGCGGCCCGGCCCCCAGCGGCGTCAGAATCGTGGTCATCACCGGGCTCGCGGGCGCCGGCAAGAGCACCGGCTTCCGCGCGCTCGAGGACGCGGGCTTCTTCTGCATCGACAACCTGCCCGCAGTGCTCCTCCCGAAGATGACCGAGCTCGCTGCCCACGCCGGCAGCGGGATTCCGAACCTGGCCGTGGTCATCGACGCGCGCGACGCGAACTTCCTCTCGCAAGCTCCGCGGATGATCGACGAGGCCCGGCGCGCGGGGCACGCGGTGGAGGTGGTGTTCCTCGACTGCAAGGACGAGGTGCTCATCCGCCGCTTCTCGGAGACGCGCCGCCGCCACCCGCTCGCGCCCGACGGCACCGTCATCGACGGCATCGCCCGCGAGCGCGAGCGCCTGCAGGAGCTCAAGCGCAGCGCCGACTCGGTGATCGACACGTCGACGCTCACCGTGCACGAGCTCCGTTCGCTGCTCTCCAGCCGCTACGCGACCCAGGGGCGCAACGAGCTTTCCGTGACCGTGCTCAGCTTCGGCTACCGCTACGGCATGCCGCCCCAGGCCGACCTGGTCTTCGACGTGCGCTTCCTGCCCAACCCGTTCTTCATCGAGGAGCTGCGGCCGTTCTCGGGCACCGACCCGCGGGTGGCGAGCTACGTGCTCGAGCGCGAGGAGAGCCAGGATTTCCTCAATCGCATCCAGAGCCTGTGCGAGTTCCTGCTCCCCCGCTACCAGCGCGAGGGGAAGAGCTACGTGACCGTCGCCCTCGGCTGCACGGGCGGCCGGCACCGCTCGGTAGCCATGGCGGAAGCGCTCGGCAAGCGGCTCGGAACCCTTGGAACCCACGCAGGAATCTGGCACCGCGACAAGGACAAGGAGTAGGCCGCCCGGCCAGTCGACAGCGGGCCGATGTAGGACTTGACGCCGCGGCCCCTCTGCAACAGAAGAACCTGCAGCAATCGTTTGCGTTCAAAGCAGTATGGGTGGACGCTGGACAGGTGGGTCGGAAGCCCCAGATTTCGTAGTACGAGGCGCGTCATGGTTGGGGTGGTCATTGCATCGCACGGGCGCCTGGCCGAGGAGCTGCTCAACGCAGCCGTGGCCATGGTGGGCCCCTTGCCTCAAGTGCGGACCGTCTCGCTCAACCGCGTCACCTGCAAGCCCGCCGAGGAGCTCTCCACCGCCATCGACGCGATGGACGAGGGAGAGGGCGTGCTCGTCCTCGCCGACCTCTTCGGCGGCTCGCCCTCGCAGGCGGCGTGCGGGCTGTTGCACGACAAGCGCGTGGAAGTGGTCTCGGGCGTCAACCTGCCGATGGTGCTCAAGCTCGCCACCATCCGCGACGGCAAGTCGCTTGGCGACCTCGCCCGGCTGCTTACGCTGTACGGGCAGAAGAACGTGGTCCACGCGAGCGAGCTGGTGCGTCAGGTGGAAGCGCAGCCTGCGCCCAGCGCGACGTCGGCCAGCGCGCCTGCCAAGCCCTGAAGCCGCGGAGCCACTTGCCCCGCGGACGGAGCCGGGGCAAAGAGGAGCCCGATGATCAGCTTCGTGCGCATCGACAATCGGCTCCTGCACGGTCAGGTCGTCGAAGGCTGGCTGCCGCACCTCAAGGTGCGCCGGGTGGTGGTGCTCGACCGCGAGGCCGCCCAGAGCCCGCTCTTGCGCGCCAGCATGGGCCTGGCGGTGCCGGAGACGGTGGCGCTGCAGGTCTCGCAGAACGAGGCCGAGCTCACGGCCGCCGCCGCCGATGGCGTTCCCACGCTGGTGCTCTTCCGCGACGTGGCGGGCGCGTTCTCGGCGGTGCAGCACGGGCTCAAGGTCGCGCAGGTGAACCTGGGCAACATCCACTTCAAGGACGGCCGGCTGGCGATCACCGCGTCGGTCTTCCTCGACGGCGAGGAGATCCGCGAGCTCGAGGAGCTGGCCAAGGCCGGCGTGGAGGTCGAGGCGCGCGCGCTGCCCGGAGAGAAGAAGGTCGGGCTGGCGGAGATCGAGGCCCGCTTCAAGGCCGCAGGACCGACCGCGTGACGCGGCTGGTGCTCGCGGCGGCGGTGGGCGGGCTGCTCACCGTCGAGCGACGGGCGTTCTTGCAGGCTGGCCTCTCGCGGCCGCTGGTGGCGAGCGCGCTGCTCGGCGCGTGCCTGGGACAGCTGCCCGCGGGCTTGCTGGTGGGCGCGCCGCTGGAGCTGCTCTTCCTCGGCTCGGCGAGCCTGGGCGCGGTGCTGCCCGAGCACGAGACGCTGGCCGCGTGCGCCGTCTCGGCGGCGAGCGCGCAGGCCGCAGCGACGCTGGGCGCGCTCTCGATTCCCGCGTCGTGCCTGGCGCTGCTCGCGCTGTTGCCGCTGGCGGTCGTGGGTCGCAAGGTCGATGCGCTCGAGAACCGGGTGCAGCAGCGCTACGCGGATCGGGCGATGCAGTTCGTGGAGCAGCGGCAGTATCGAAAAGCGCTGCGCATGAACTGGCGCGGGCTGGGGTTCCCATTTGGCGGCGGCGCGCTGACGACCGCGATCGGGCTCGGCGTCGGTTACGGGTTGGCGGTGCTGGTGCCGAAGCTGCCCGTGCGCGCGGGGCCGGCGCTGACGACGTCGTTCGTGTTCGCGGCGGCGATCTGCGCGGCTGCGGGCGTACGCGGGACGCGACATCCGAGGGGGATCGCGCTGGCCCTGGTGTCGGCGGTGGTGACGTTGGGCGCGGTCCTTTGGGGAGGGTAGCCGCTCACCAAACGCCAGGCACCAGCCGCCACTTCACGCGCCGTTGATACTCGGGATAGCCCTCGAGCTCGCGGGCAAGCAGCCGCTCTTCATCCAGCAACCGCGAAACGATCACCGCGAGCATCGGCAGCAGCGCGATCTCGGCCCACCACGAGCCCAGCGCAATCGGCATCGCAGCCAGCATCAAGAGCGCGCCCGCGTACATCGGATGGCGCACCATTCCATATGGACCGGCCGAGATCACCTTCTGCCCCGCGCCGACCTCGACCGTCGCCGAGGTGAACGTGTTCGAGCGAAAGACAAAATAGATAATCAACAGTCCCACGGCGACCCAAACATCTCCCACGACGCTCATGAATATCGGCACGCTCGACCACCCCCAGCGTCGATCGAGCCCGGGCACGACGAGGAACGCCAGAAACGCCAGCGACGCGAAGGCCTGGATCACTTTCTGCAGTGTCCGCTGCTCGGCCACCGGACCCGCCTGGACGCGCCGCGCGAGCAGCGCGGGATCCTTCTTCATCAAGTAGACCGTGATCGCCGTGACCGCGACGAAGAACACCGCCAGGAAGGTCCAGGCCTGGGGATAGTGAATCGTCCCCGCGGAGAGGAAGAGCGCGAGCCCCATGATCGCCACGAGGTTGAGCAATCCGGCGAAGGCCTTGAGGTCGAGCGCGGTCATCGCGGGTGAGAGGCTACTCGGACGGCCACCCAGGCGTCTCCGAACCAGCCACCAGCCACCAGCCACGAGCCATCGACCCGTGCGAAGTGCCTCCGGATGATTTTCCCGCGAGCGAACGTCCAAGCGCTTACCATTCGCGCCATGTCCGCGCCCGAGCGCATCTCGCGCATGGCCATGCTCCGCGTGTTCTGGCGCTCGCTGCAGCTCCAGGCGGCGTGGAACCCCAAGGGCATGCAGAACCTGGGCTTCGCCTACGCGCTCTGGCCGGCGTTCCTCGAGCTCTACGGCGGCGACCGCGAGAAGGCCGAGGCCGCCGTGCGCCGCCACCTGGGCACCTTCAACACCCACCCGTACCTGGCGAGCGCGATCATCGGCGGGGTGATCCACCACGAGCGCAAGGTCGTCGCCGGCGAGGAGGGCCCCGAGGCCGGCCTCGCGTTCAAGCAGGCGCTCATGGGCCCGCTCGCCGCCCTCGGCGACGGCTTCTTCTGGCTCAGCTTCCGCCCGGCCGTGGGTGCGCTCGCGGCGCTCCTCGCCATCTGGACCGGCGCCTGGGCCGCGCTCTTCTTCGCCGTGACCTACAACGTCGTGCACCTCGGCCTGCGCGCCCGCTACCTCGCCCTCGGCTACCGGCTGGGCGATGGCGTCCTCGAGCCCGTGGGGCGCGACCACCTCGCCCGACGCGGCCAGGAGCTGCGCGCCCTCGCGGCCTGCGCGGCCGGCGCCTTCTTCCCCGCCCTCGCCCACGACGCGCTGCGCCTCGGCGTGGCCCCCTCCGCGGCCTGGGCCGCAGGCGGCGCCGGCCTGCTCGCCATGCTCCTGCTCGGCCGACGGGTTTCCGTGTACGCTCTGCTCTACGGCGCGGCAGCGCTGGGCTTTCTTTGGGGTTGGTATGTTTGACGCTGGGAGCCGGTCGGGGTTTCCCCTGGCCCAGATGGGACGAGCGCGCCGATGAACCCGATGCTGCAAGAGAAGGAATTCCTGGTCGTCAATGCCCTCGGTCTGCACGCCCGCGCCGCCGCCCAGCTGGTGAAGACGGCCAACAAGTTCGCCTGCGACGTCACCGTCTCCAAGGACGGCCAGAACGTGAACGGCAAGTCCATCATGGGCGTGCTCATGCTCGCCGCCACCTGTGGCAGCACCATTATCGTCAAGACCGATGGCGACGACGCCGGTCCCGCCATGGAAGCCATCGGCAAGCTCGTGGAGGACGGCTTCGGCGAGGGCAAGGCGCCCTGATCCCGCGCGAGCGGAGCAGGCTGCGGCACGCCCTCCCGGGCCCATACGGACGATGAACTCGAAGGCGCCCCAGCACCGCAAGCCGGAGACCTTGCACGGCATCGGCGCCTCGCCCGGCGTCGCGCTGGGGCGGGCGTTCCTGCTCAGCCGGGTGAAGGTCAAGACGCCGCGCTACCGCCTGGCCGACGCCGACGTCGAGCCGGAGCTGATGCGCTTCAAGACCGCGGTGGAACTCTCCGACCACCAGTTGGTGGAGGTGAAGGCCAGGCTGGAGGCCGGCGACGGCAAGGAGCACGCGCTCATCGTCGAGGCGCACCGGATGATGCTCATGGATCCGATGCTGCTCGATCAGGTGCGCCAGGTGATCCGCGACGAGAAGACCAACGCGGAGTGGGCCACACGCCGCGCGGTTCGAAAGATCAAGGCCCAGTTCGGCCAGATCGAGGACGAGTACTTCCGCGAGCGCCGCAGCGACGTGGACTTCGTGGGCGACCGGCTCATCCGCAATCTCATGGGCCAGGTGGTGGACGTGCTCGACGGCCCCGAGGTGCCCGAGGACGCGATCGTCGTCGCGCACGAGCTCTCCCCCAGCGACGCCGCGCTCCTCTTGCAGCAGGGCCGGGTGCTCGGCTTCGTGACCGACCTCGGCGGCCACACCTCGCACACCGCGATCGTGGCCCGCGCGCGTGAGATCCCCGGCGTGGTGGGCGCCGAGGTCGCCAGCGAGATGATCGCCACCGGCGATCTGATCGCCGTCGACGGCGCGCGGGGCATGGTGGTCATCCACCCCACCGACGAGCAGGTGCGGCTCTTCCGCGAGGCCATTCGCCGCGAGGCCGAGAGCGAGGCCGCGCTGGGCCGGCTGCGCGACCTGCCCGCCACGCAGCTCGACGGCCGGCGCATCCACCTGCTCGCCAACATCGAGTTCAAGGACGAGGTGCCGCACGCCCTGGACCACGGCGCCGAGGGCGTGGGCCTGTTCCGCACCGAGTTCCTGTACCTGGGCAAGGACCGCGCGCCGACCGAAGAGGAGCACTACCAGGCCTACCGCGCGGTGCTCGAGCAGATGGGCGATCGCGCGGTGATCATCCGCACGCTGGATCTCGGCGGCGACAAGATCGCCCAGCTCGACGCCTCGCTGCGCCAGGACAAAGAGGCCAACCCCGCGCTGGGCCTGCGCGCGCTGCGCTTCTGCCTCAAGCACCGCGACGTGTTCCGGGTGCAGCTGCGGGCGCTCTTGCGCGCGAGCGTGCACGGCAAGCTGCGCATCATGTTCCCGATGGTGTCGAACGTGCAGGAGCTGCGCGAGGCCAAGGCGCTGCTCGCCGCCACGCGCGTGGATCTGGGGCGCGAGGGCGTGCAGGTGGCCGACGAGATCCCGGTTGGGATCATGGTGGAGACGCCCTCTGCCGCGCTCACCGCCGACCGCCTGGCGAAGGAGTGCGACTTCTTCTCCATCGGCACCAACGACCTGATCCAGTACTCGGTGGCCATCGACCGCCAGAACCGCGACGTGGCCTACCTGTACCACCCGCTGCAGCTCGCGATTCTGCGCGTGCTCAAGACCATCGTCGATGCAGCGCACGCGGCGCGCATCCCGGTGGGCATGTGCGGCGAGATGGCCGGCGATCCCATGCACGCGCTGGTGCTCGCGGGGCTCGGGCTGGACTCACTCTCCATGAGCTCGGGCCAGATCCCGGTGGTGAAGCGCATCCTGCGCGCGAGCCGCAGCGACGAGGCCACGGCGCTGCTCGATCAGTGCCTCGCGCTCGACACCGCCGAGGAGATCGAGCGCCTGGTGCGCAGCGTGATGGAGCACCGCTTCGGCACCGCGCCCACGGAGATGGACCAGCCCGCCGAAGCGACGACCGAGACCGAGAGCTAGGGACCGGCGTCGAGCGGCAGGTCGCAGAAGCCTTCGGGAATCGTGGTGAGGTTCAGGCAGCTCGAGCCCGAGCTGGCCTGCGGGCAGGTGGTGCCGCCGTCGGTGGGCTGCAGCGAGAGATCGCAGAACGGGAAGCAGTGCTTGCCGGCCACGAAGCCCGAGAACTCCAGGTCCACGCAGGCCGTGCCGGCCTTGCAGTTGGAGTCGTCGTTGCAGGCCGTGTAGACATCGCCCGTGCCGGCGGCGCCGCAGATGGTGTTGCCCGCGGGCTGGATGGTGCACTTCAGGCCGGTGGGGCAGTTCGTCTGGGCGTAGGGATCGCAGGGGCCGGCGTCGACGGGGCCCGCATCGAGCGGTCCGGCGTCGAAGGTGAAGTTCTTGGTTCCGCCGCACGCCAACGAGCCCAAGATCGCCAGGGCGGAGAGCGGCAGGCAGAGCAGCGCAAGGCGGCGGACCATGTATCCCTCGGGTCGTCGGACCAGTTCTAGGACAGTTTCGCCGGAACGCGCGCAATTTTCGAGTTCTCACCCCGACATTGACGCACTCCACGGAATGGTTACGGTTCGCCCGGAAATCGCTTTCCGAGGTCAGTGGCATGCCCCTCTACGAGTACGAATGCGCGAAGTGCGGCACCTTCGAGGCCAACCAGCGGATCACCGAGCCCGCGCTCACCAAGTGCCCGCAGTGCAGCGGCAAGAAGGTGAACCGGCTCATCTCCACCAGCTCCTTCAGCCTCAAGGGTGACGGCTGGTACCGCGACCTCTACGGCAAGGGCGGCTCCAACTCGTCGAGCGGCGGTGGAAAGCCCGCGGCGTGAAGAAGCTGGAGTTGCAGGTCGCCGAGTCCGACGCGCGTGAGCGGCTCGACCGCTTCGTGGCCCGGGCCGGCGGCATCGCGCGCGGGCTGGCGCGGCGGACCATCGAAGCCGGCGGCGTGTACGTCGACGGCAAGCGCACCAAGGTCGCGTCGCGCGGGGTGCACCCCGGGCAGACGGTGTCCGTCGTCCTCGAAGAAGCGGGCCGCGCGGCGCCGCAGCCCAAGCTCGAATCGCCGCTGCACGTGATCTTCGAGGACGCGCACCTGCTCGCGGTGGACAAGCCTGCGGGCATCGCCGCGCAGGCGACGCTCGCCACGGATCGCGGCGCGCTGACGTCGATGGTGGCGGCGCACCTCGGGCTCCCTTCGGATCGCGACGTGGGCCTGGTGCACCGGCTCGACCGCGAGACGAGCGGCGTGACCGTGTTCGGCAAGAGCAAGCGGGCCGTCGCGAACCTGGCGGAGGCGTTTCGCGAGGGCACGGTGCAGAAGCGCTACCTCGCCATCGCCGGAGGGCCCATCGACGCCGCGCACGAGGTCGATGCGTGGCTGGCGAAAGATCCGTCGAAGCCGGGGCTCTTCAAGCCGGTGCCTGCGGGCACGGGCGTGCCTGCGCAGACGCGCGTGGAGCCGCTGTCGAAGCCCGGCCCCGCGACGCTCGTTGCGTGCCTTCCCGCAACCGGACGCACGCACCAGATCCGCGTGCACCTCGTCTCGCTGGCCGCGCCCATCGTGGGCGACAAGCGCTACGGCGGGCCAGTGAAGGTGCAGCTGCCGAACGGCGAGCTCGTGGGCGAGCGCGTGCTCTTGCACGCTGAGCGGCTCGAGCTGCGGCATCCGATCTCCGGTGAAGCGATGGTGTTTCGTGCGCCGGCGCCTGCGGACCTCGTCGCGGCGGCGGCGTTGCTGGGCGTGGCGCTCGACTGAAGTCACTTGATCTTTGCGAGCTGATCCGGATCGCGATCCGCGAGCCTGGAATCGGTTGCCAGCCCCGCACCGGCGCGCTAATCAAACGCCGCTTTTTTCCCACACGAGGCGTCGAACGGGCTTCGTCCCAAATCCACGGAGTGATCATGGCCGGCGGCAAGAAGGACCTGGAGATGTTGATCGTGCAGAGCAAGATCCGCGAGACGGTGCGCGAGCTGGACAAGAACATGCGCATCTCCGACGAGTTCCTGATGGCGCTCAACGAGCACGTCCACGGCGCCCTGAAGACGTTCATCAGCCGCGCCGACAAGAACGGCCGCAAGACCCTGCGCGAGTACGACGTCTGATCCGAGTCGGATCCACGTTGAACCCAAGGCTCTGCTTCGGCGGGGCCTTTGTTTTTCAGTCGAGCGCCGGGAGCACTTCCGCGGTCGCTGCATCGCGCGCAGGCCCGGGCGCGAGCGCGAGCAGGGTGGCCGCACCGACCGCAGCCACCGGCGCGATGAGCGCCACCTGCCACGCGGGATGCGCCCGGGCGAGATCGAGCAGCGCCACCGCCACCGCGCCGCCGAGCATGCGCGCCGCGTAGATCACGCTCGTCACCGCGCCGCGCGCCTGCCAGGGAACCACGCTCTGCGGCCCGATCGTCGAGGTGCTCGCGGCCGGCCCCAACCCGAACCCGAAGATGCCCAGCGCCACCAGCACCGCCACCAGCGGCGGCTCGCTCAGCGCACAGCCCGCGAGCAGCGCCGCCCCCATCGCGCAGACCGCGAGCGCCGCGCCGACGCTCAAGCGCATCCCCCCGCGAAGCAGCAGCACCACGCCCGCCGACGAGCCCACCGCCCAGCAGGCCAGCATCGGCACCAGCGCGAAGCCAGCGGTGAGCGCGCCATGGCCGCGGCCCGTCATCCACAACGGCACGTACGCCGACGTCGAGTAGAGCAACGCGCCCGCGAACGCACCGCCCACGAGCCCCGCTTGCACGTTGCGATCGCGCAGGTGCTGGAACGGAACCACCTTCACCGGCGCGCGCTGCTGCTGCTTCCAGAACGCCGTGCCCAACGCGAGCGCTCCGACGAGCAGCGCCAACCGCACCACCAGCGACGTCTCGCGCTCGAGCGCCAGCAGGGCGAGCGCCGTCGCCAGGCCGCCGAGCACCGGGCCGACGATGTCCGCGCGCTCGGCCACGCGCGCCGGATCCCGGTAGCTCTTCGCGAGCAGCAGCGCCGCGAGCGCGCCCACCGGCAGGTTCACCAGGAACACCCAGCGCCAGCTCATGTGGCCCACGATCAATCCGCCCAGCACGGGCCCGAGCACGTTCGCGAGTCCCCAGAACGCGGTGATCACCGCCTGCATCTTCGCGCGCTCTTCCAGCGTGTAGAGGTCGGCGGTGATGGTCATCGTGGTCGGCTGGATCACGCCGGCGCCGAGGCCTTGCAGCGCCCGGAAGGCGATGAGCGCGGTCATGCCGTTCGCGATTCCGCAAAGCGCGGAGCCCGCGAGGAAGAGCGCCACGCCGCCGAGGAACACCGGCTTGCGGCCGAGCTGGTCGGCGAGCTTGCCCGCGAGCATCACGCCCAGCGTGCTCGCCAGCAGGAACGCGGTGAAGACCCACGCATAGTGCGCGCGGCCGCCGAGCGCCTCTGTAATCGTGGGCATCGCGGTGGTGACCACCGTGCCCTCGAGCGCGCTGACCACCAGGGCGAGGATCACCGCCGTGGTCGCCACCTGCCGGGCCCGTCCCGGCGCCATCGCTCCGCCGCTCCGATTCATGCGTCCAAGGATAAGCGCCACGAGGAATGCGTAAACCGCATCTCACGAATATGATTCATGCGAAATCCGCATGGATACGAACCAGCTCCAGGCCTTCCTCGCCGTCGCCGGGCGCCGGCAGCTCACCAGCGCCGCCCGCCAGCTCGGCGTCTCGCAGCCCACGCTCTCGCGCCAGGTGCAGGCGCTCGAGAAGGAGCTGGGCGTTCGCCTGCTCGTGCGCACGCCGCGCGGCGTGGTGCTCACCGACGCAGGCGAGCGCTTCCTGGCCCACGCCCGGGAGGGCCTCGAGGCCCTGCGCGCCGGCGCCACCGAGCTGCACGAGCTCGCCAACCAGCCGCGCGGTCCCGTGGCGCTGGGCACGCTGCCCACCGTGGGCGCGTACCTGATGCCGGCGCTGCTGCAGGCGTTCCTGAAGCGCTACCCCGACGTGCACCTGCGCCTCGAGGAAGGCCTCGCCGACGAGCTCGAAGAAAAGGTGGCCGACGGCGATCTCGACCTGGCCATCGTGAACCTGCCCTTTCGGCGCGCGGACCTCGTGGTGCAGAAGCTCTGGGAGGAGAAGTTCGCGCTGGTGGCGCCGCGCGGACACAAGCTCACGCAGAGCAAGCGGCCGGTGAGCCTCGCGGCCGTCGCGCGTGAGCCGCTGGTCGTCGTCACGGGAACCGTGGCCACGCTCGCGCTGCGCGCTGCGGCGGAGGCGCAAGGCATCGCGCCGCGCATCGCGATGGAGGTGGATCACCCCGAGAGCTTGCGGCGCATGGTCGAGCGCGGGCTGGGCGTGGCGCTTCTGCCGGAGCTGATGTCGCGCGATCGCCAGGGCGCGAACTTCGACGTGGCCGAGGTCCGCGATGCGCCGCGGCGCACGGTCGCGCTGGTCCATCGCGGCGAGCGCTCGCTGACGTCGGCCGCGCGCGCGTTGAAGCGCGTCATCGCCGAGCGGCTGCAGCGGCGCCCGTGATCAGGCCACGCAGGTGAAGTCGCGGGTCTCCAGCCAGCCGCGCGGCTCGAGGAACTCGCGCACCTGTTGGCGGCCGCCCTTCGCGCCCACGGCCACGAGCAGGTGCACGCCATCCGGCGCGCCGAGCGATTCGTAGCCCACGACCTCCACGCCTTCGATGCGCTGGCCGATCTTGCGCGGGTGCACTTCCACGTAGCCGCGAATCGCCACGCCGCGCGCGCGCAGCAACCGCGCGAGCCGCAACCCGGTTGGACCCGCCCCCGCGAGCCGCACGCCGCCCTTCACGAACGGCTCGCGCGCGAGGTGCTCGGCCTTGAGTGCCGCGTGGGCCTCGAGGCGATAGCGCGCGTCGGTGCGGGTGAGCCGATGCCCGGAGTCGCGCCAGCGCAGCACCCGCTCGGTCACACTCCCGAGCCGAAGGCCGCGCTCCAGGAGCGCCAGCCAGAGCGCGTAGTCCTCGGGAAAATCGCCCTCGCGCCAGCCGCCCACGGCCTCCAGCGCGCTCTTTCGGATCAGCGTCGCCGGATGCACCAGCGGGCTCTCCACGTAGCGATCGCGATATATCTCGTCCGACGCATGCAGGCCATCGAGCCAGGCCTGGTAGTGGCGCATGCCGTCGCGCAGCTCGCCTGCACCGAAGATCTCCACGCGCCCGCCCACCGCCGCGAGCCCGACCTCACGCATCGCCTTGTTCTGCGCGGCCCAGCGACCCGTGAGCCAGACGTCGTCGGCGTCCATGCGCGCGACGAGCGGCGCCCGGCACTGGCTGAGCCCGGCATTGAGCGCGGCCGAGATCCCGCGCCCCGGGCCTTCGACGACCTTCACCCGCGCATCGCGCCGAGCCCATTCCTGGAGCTTCTCTGAAGTGCCATCGCGACACCGGTCGTCGACGACGATGAGCTCGGCCTCATGCGGCAGATCGGCGAGCGTGGACGCTACCGCCTCGTCGACGGTGTCCCGGGCGTCCTTCACCGGCATCAAGGCGCTCACTTCCACGCTGCGGGTATACACTGGCTGTCCCGGTCGCCCACCAGCCACGACTTCCTCGATTCGATGAGCGAGCCCCGCACGCACCGTCCGCCTCGCCCACCGGCCGATCCGGAGAAGACCATCATCGACCGCGATCCGACCGGGACCGCGGCCGCTGCCTTCCTCGCTTCCGCGCGCGATCTCGTCCGAAGCGGCCAGCACGCGCGCGCGTTTCCCGAGCTGCTCAAGGCCCTGCGCGCTGGCAAGCCCGACGCCGCGCTCTGCGCCGAGGTCCTGCGCGTGGCGCGCAAGGCGGGCCTCGAGGTCGCCGCTTCGGCCGCGCTCGAGGACGCGTGGCAAGAGACCGCGCCGAACGATCGCATCGCCTTTCATCGCGCGCTCGCGCGGCTCTGGCGCCGGCAAGGTCGGCTCGATCAGGCGCGGCTGCACCTCTATCAGCTGCTCGCAGAGCGGCCCGAAGACGGTCGCGCGCAGGCGGCGCTGGCGCACGGGCTCACGCGCGAAGGCCGCTACCAGGAGCTCTGTCAGGCGCTCGCGCGCGCGGGTGCCCAGGCCGATACGGCGAAGCGGTTCTCGCGCGCGCACGCGGCGCACCTCACCCGCGGTCGGCTCTGGAGCACGCCGCTCGGTGATCCGGAGCGTTCGGCGGAGGCGTTCGCCGATGCCGCGACCAGCGCCGCGCGCGCCAAGGACCCCGAGGCCGCCTACGACGCCCGGCTGCTCGCGCTGAACGCGCAGATCCGCGCCGGCACCAGCGAAGATGCCCGGCACCTCGCCGCCGAGCGGCTTCGCGAATCGGCGCCGGGTGCGTCGAGTCCCGAGGAAGCGGAGCGCGCGGCGCAGGTGCTCGCGGCCGGTGGTCCCGACGCCGCGCGGCTGCTCATCGAGCGCGCGGTCCTCGCCGAGGCGCGGAAGGCGCAGGCCGAAGCGGTCGCGCTCTGGGAGGCGGCGCTCGAGGCCAATCCCGCCGCGGCCGATGCCGCCGAGCGACTGGCTCGACTGCTCACCGCGCGCAAGGCCTGGAGCGAGCTCGCCGAGTTCTGCGGACGTCAAGCCGAGCGCGCCACCAGCCCCGATGCGCGCGTGGCCGCGTTGCGTCAGCGCGCAGAGGTTCTGGAGCGGCACCTCAAGGATCCAGGCGGATCCGCGCAGGCCTGGGCCGAGGTCTTCAAGGTCACCGGTGAGGCAGGCGCGCTGGCCGCTCAGCTCGAGCGGCTGGAGCGCGCGGGCGGAACCGCTGCCGCCGACGCCGCGCTCGATCGCGCTGTGGCCCAAGCGCCAGACCTGCCTCGCAAGGCCGCGGCGCTGAAGGCGCGTGCCGATCGTCACCTGGCGCAACGTCGCTTCGCCCTGGCCGCCGCGGATCTGCAGCGGCTCTCGCAGCTCCAGCCGCTCTCGCCCGTCGAGCATCGCCGGCTCTGCGAGTGTCGAGCCGAAGAAGGTGATCCCGGTGCGATCAAGGAGCTCTGGGAGCTCTCGAACTCGGTTCGGCCCAACGAGCCGGGACGCGCCGAGCTCTTCCGTCGACTGGCGCGGCTCTCCGCGTGGCCGCTGGGCGATGCCGAGAAGAGCCGGCAAGCGTGGTCGGAGGTGCTCGCGGAGCAGCCCGGCGACCCGGAAGCCGAAGAGCGCCTGCTGCAGCTCGCCCGCGCGCGCAATCGCCCCGACGAGCTCGTGCCCATCTTGCGCGCGCGCGCCGCGCGGCTTGGACGTGGGCCGGAAGCGCGCCAGGCGCGGCACGATCTGGCGCGGCTGCTCGAGCGCCTGGGCAAGATGGAGGACGGCCTCCAGGCCTGGCGCGCGGCCGCTCAAGCCGAGCCCGGCGACGCCGAGGCGCAGCGGGCGTTGGGTGAGCGACTGGAGAAGCGCGGCGAGCTCGCCGAGGCGGCGCAGGCCTTCGAAGGCGCAGCGCACGCGCTCGACGATCCGCGCGCTCAGGGCGAAGCATGGGCACGCGTGGCGCAGCTCGCGCGACGGCTCGGACACGACGCCCGGCTGGCGCAGGCCGAAGGTCGCGCGCGCGCGCTGGGCGTGGACATCCCCGAGCCGCCGGTGCTGGCCAAGCTGCCCGTTCCCAAGCCGCCCGCGGAGCGCAAGCCGGCCAAGAGCAAGGCGAGCAAGCGCACCAAGACGGATCCGGCGCGGATCCCGCTGGCGCGCTCGGCGCCCAACGAGCTCCTGCAGAAGCTCGACGCCGCGCCGCTCGAGACCAAAGTCCACCGCGCGCTCTCGGATCACTTCGACCGCAAGGGCGACGTGCTCCGCGCCAGCTTGTTCACCGAGGTCGCGCACGCGCTCGAGGGCGATCCCGACGCCGAGCCGCTCGCGCCCAAGGGCACGCTCTCGGCCACGTCGCTGCTCGCGCTGCGGCACCCGGATCTGAAGGGCGTCTGGGTGGAGGCGCTGCACCTCGCGGGCGAGGCGCTGGTGGCCGAGGCCGCGCGCGAGCGCAAGATGGCGCCGTTCTCCATGGACGCTGGCAAGGGCGCGCCCGCGGCCGCCCAGGCGCTGCTGGATGCCGTCCGCATTTTGGGCCAGCGCGCGCCCGACGTGGTGCTCTCGCCCGAGGAAGGCCCGCCGTTCGCGCTGGAGCACACGGATCCGGTGAGGCTGAGCGTGGGCCGCGCCGCGGTGAAGAAGGAGTGGAGCCCGGGCGAGCTGCGCTTCTTCGCGGCCCGCGCGCTCTACTCGCTGGCGCCGGAGCTGCTCGCGCTGCGGCTGCTCGACGTCAACCAGCTCGGGCTGGGGATGAAGCGCGTGCTCGAGAACGTGCAGCTCCCGCGGAACCGCATGCGCGGGCCCGCCACCCAGATCAACCCCAAGGCCCGCGAGCGGCTCTTGGATCTCTTCGACGACCTGAAGGGCAACCGGCCGCAGTGGGAGTCGCTGATGCTCGCGGCGCGGCACGCGGCGAATCGCGCGGGCTTCGTGGCCGCGGGTGGCGTGGCGCCGGCGCTGCGCGCGCTCCAGGCCAAGCGCGCGGACGTGGAAGAGCTGGGCGCCCTGGTGAGGTTCGCGGTGTCGGATCGCATGGTCCGGATCCGCGGCGCGCGGCGCTGACTAAAGCGGGATGCTGATGCCCAGGATCGCCAGCCGCGCCGGATCCGAGCCGGCCAGCTCGTGCCGATAGCCGCCTTCGATGTTGAAGCCCGCAATGCTCACCGCCAGCCCGCCCGTCACAGCGCGCTGGTTGAGCACGCGATCCTCCACGTAGCCCGCGCGCGCCGTGAACATGCCGTTGATGGCCCACTCCAGGCCCGCTTCGATCTTGAACTTGAGCGTGGTCTGGGTGGTGTCGTCGAGCACCACGTCGGCCTCGGGCCGCAGGTTGTAGGGCAGCGTCACGCCCACGCCAGCGCCGTACTGCCGCGGCGCCAGCGGGCTGTTGATGCTCACCAGGTTGTACGCCGCCACGCCAATCTCGATGGGATCCGCGTGGAGCAGGATGCCCACGTCGGGCGTGACGCCGTTGTGGATGGAGCCGTCGGGATCGTGGCTGTGGATGAGCTTTCCCGAGGCGCCCAGCGAGACCATGGGCGAGAGCTGGAAGGCCAGCGCCAGGTTGAACATGTTCGCGGTGGTGCGCGCGTCGGAAGGCCCGAGCCAGAGGCGGTCGTACGCGAGCCCGGCTGCCACGGGACCCGCCGTCGAGTCCGCGATCGACGCGCCGAAGCTCGATTGGTCGCCCTGGAAGTCGTAGAGCCCCTGCGCGGCGAGCGTGTAGCGCTCGGCCGCAAAGAGGCCCGCCGGGTTGAGGAAGATGGTGTCGTTCGACGTCCCGGACGCCCGCAGCGCGCCCGCGAGCGCAAAGCCGCGCGGCCCGAGCAGGTCGGTCGCCGGCGGGGCAATGGGCGCGCCCTCCGCGCGGGCGAGCGCCGGCGCGAGCAGCAGCAAGACCCCCAGCACCCGACCCATGGACACCCTCCGGGCAGCCTGGCGCCCGTCCGGCGCCCTGCCCGATTCAGCCAGCTTCCGGAAACGCGGAGGGTGGCCGTGAGCGTTATAGTCTCGATTCGGTCGCCCCGCGCGACGGAAAGCCCCATGTTCGACAAGTTCAACGACGAGTGCGGCGTCTTTGGCGTCTACGGCCACCCCGAGGCCGCGCACCTCACGTACCTGGGGCTCCACGCCCTGCAGCACCGCGGCCAGGAGTCGGCGGGCATTGTCTCCACCGATGCCGGGCGCGTGCACGTGCACCGCGGCCTGGGCCTGGTGGCCGACGTCTTCAGCGCCAACGAGCTCGACAAGCTGCCGGGCCAGCGCGCCATCGGCCACGTGCGCTACTCGACCGCGGGCGGCGGCGGCATCAAGAACGCCCAGCCGTTCCTCGTGGAATACGTCTCCGGGCCGCTCGCGGTGGCCCACAACGGAAACCTGGTGAACGCCGACGCGCTCAAGCTCGAGCTGCAGCACCAGGGCGCCATCTTCCAGAGCACCAGCGACACCGAGACCTTCGTCCACCTCATCGCTCGCGCCAAGGGGCCCACGCTGGTGGACCGCATCACCGAGGCGCTGCACCGCGCCCAGGGCGCCTACGCGCTGCTCTTCCAGAGCCCGGAGGCGATGATCGGCGTGCGCGATCCCATGGGCTTCCGGCCGCTGGTGCTGGGCCGGCTGCGCGGCGCCTACGTGCTCTCCAGCGAGACCTGCGCCCTGGACCTCATCGAGGCCGAGTACCTGCGCGAGATCGAGCCCGGGGAGATGGTGGTCATCGACGAGCGCGGGCTGCACTCGCTGCGCCCCTTCGACGCCGCGCCGCACCTGGCCAAGTGCATCTTCGAGTTCATCTACTTCGCGCGGCCCAACTCGCTGCTCTTCGGCAACAGCGTGTACGGCGTGCGCAAGGCGCTCGGTCGCCAGCTGGCGCAGGAGAACCCGGTCGAGGCCGACCTGGTCATCCCCGTTCCCGACTCGGGCACGCCGGCTGCCGTGGGCTACGCCGAGGCCTCGAAGATTCCGTTTGGCTTTGGCCTGGTGCGCAGCCACTACGTGGGCCGCACGTTCATCGAGCCGCAGCAGTCGATTCGCCACTTCGGCGTGAAGCTCAAGCTCTCCGCCGTGGCCGAGGAGATCCGCGGCAAGCGGGTGGTGGTGGTCGACGACTCGCTGGTGCGCGGCACCACCAGCCGCAAGATCGTGAAGATGCTCCGGGGCGCCGGCGCGCGCGAGGTGCACCTGCGCATCTCCAGCCCGCCCACCCGCTGGCCCTGCTTCTACGGCATCGACACGCCCACCCGGCAGGAGCTCATCGCCTCCAACCACGCCATCGACGAGATCGCCAAGTACGTCACCGCGGACTCGCTGGGCTACCTCTCGCTGGCCGGGCTGCGCCAGGCGGCGGGCGCCGGCGGCGGCTTCTGCGACGCGTGCTTCTCGGGCGACTACCCGGTGCCGCTGGCCAAGTCGCAGAGCGATCTGGTGCAGGCGCCCGCGGAGGTGGTGAAGCTCAACGCCCGCGCCGATGACGACGAGAACCGCCGCGTGCCCCGGGTGCGCGCATGAACGCCCCGCGCGTGCCTCGAGTGGCCGAGTACATGCTCAAGGCCAAGGTCATCGACGAGTTCCAGATGAAGTCGGCCCTGGCGCACCAGGCGCAGTGGGGCCAGCGGCTCACCAAGGTCTTCAACGAGCTGCGGCTCGCGCCCGAGAACAAGGTGGTGGCCGCGCTGGCGCACGCGCTCAAGCTGCAGCCGGTGGATCTCTCCGCCATCCCGCCGGACCTCGCGGCGCTCAAGAAGCTCGACGCCGCCTACTGCGCCGAGAAGGGCGTCTTCCCCTGCGCGCTCAAGGACCAGGGCAAGACCCTCTTCCTGGCGATGTGCGACCCGACCGACTTCTCCCTCACCGACGAGGTGGAGAAGAAGACCCGCTGCCGCCTCAAGCTCCTGGTCGCCGGTGAGACGGCGCTGGCCGCAGCGGTGCAGCGCTGCTACCGCGACAGCAAGGGCAGCAAGGCGGCTCCACCACCGCCGCCGATGGCGTCGCAGGGCATGGCGGGGATCGAGCTCGAGACCGCCTCGACCGGCGAGTTCATGGATCACAAGGGCGAGGTCGTGGGCTCCATGCGCCACGTCTCGAACCCGCGCCAGGCCGCGCTCCCCCCTCCAGTGGCCGCGCCCATCAACACCCCGGTGGCCGACGAGCTCCAGTCGCTCTTCGACTTCACCCCCGACGCGCTCACCCCCGAGGAGAAGCAGCGCCTCGAGGCCATCAAGCAGAACCAGGAGCGCGGCAACCTCATCCTTCGGGTGGTGCTGGAGCTGTGCGTGGAGAAGGGCCTGCTCTCCTCCGACGACGTGAACCGGCTGCAGCTCTGAGCCATCGCTCGCGCAGCCCCACGGCGACATCTTCGATCTGTGATCCGCGTCCTGGCGCGGCGCCCGGCAAAGCTTCATGCTCAGGGCATGCATACCCGTCGCTTCGCGCTCCTGGCGCTCTTCGCGGCCGGCTGCAGCCGCAGCTTCCCCTCCCCGCCGCAGCCCACGACCGTGCAGCTCGAGCACACCGGCAACGCGTGCGCCGACGCCGGCGAGTGCGAGAGCGGCTTCTGCAAAGACGGCGTGTGCTGCAGCGCCGACTGCCCCGCGAGCCAGCGCTGCGATCTCCCGGGCAGCGTGGGCCACTGCGAGTTCCGTCCCTTCGGCGAGGCCTGCGACGGAGGCCAGATGTGCCCCGGCGGCAACTGCGTGGACGGCGTGTGCTGCACCGAGCCCTGCGACAGCCGCTGCCAGACCTGCAACGGCAGCCAGCCCGGCACCTGCGAGCTCGCCGCCGACGACACCGACCCGCGCCACGAGTGCGCGGGCACCCCCTGCAGCGCCTGCTTCAGCGGCGCCTGCGCGCCCGTCACGCCCGGCTCGGATCCCGACTCGAGCTGCCCGTCGGACAAGACCTGCGGCATCGACCAGCAGTGCGGCGGCTTTGACGGCGGCGAGTGCAGCAGCAGCGCCCAGTGCGCGGTGGGCAGCTGCATCGCCGGCGCCTGCCTGCACCTCGACGACGAGGTGGTGGCCGCCTCCACCATGAACCCCACCGCCGACGCGCGCGACGTGGTGGGCGCGGCGCTCTCGGAGAAGGGCGACCAGGCCATCCTCTTCACCGAGTCGAAGAACGACTTCAGCCTGGGCGGCGACGGCGGCCTGGTGGTGAGCCCCGACGAGAACGAGGTGTTCCTCGCGCTCCATCCGGTCGGCGGCGCCTGGAGCGCGGTCCCGCTCTTCGCCCACGGCAAGCTCGCCTCCAGCGATCTGCTCCCCGCGCTGGGACGCGTGGTCTTCCTCGGGCGCCAGGCGCTGGCCGTCACCCAGCGCGAGCCGGATGACGGCGTGACCTGCGCCACCACCCAGCACCCCTGCGGCATGGTGGCCGTGGCCGCGGCCTTCACGGGCGAGGTGGGCCACCTCGAGGAGTTCGATCGCAGCGCGGTTCAGGTGACGTCGGTGAGCGCCATCGTCGACACCCAGGGCCACGTGGCCGTGATCTACGCCGACGCGCGCGGCTTCCACGTGCGCCTGCGCACCGCGCCCGCAACGTGGATCACCGTGGCCGACCTCGCCACGATCCCCGGCCTCGCCGCAGGCAGCGTGCCCTCGCTTCAGGCCGTGGGCACCGATCTCTACCTCGTGTACAGCACGCCCGCGCCAGCCGTCGCGGTCTCGTTCGCCGATGGCGGCAGCGCGCTCTCCCTCGCGGTCGGCGACGGAATCGACTGCGGAAGCCACGTGGGCCAGTTCGCCGCCCGCGCCGCCGAGGGCCCCGCGCTCGCCGATCGCCTGGCCATCACCGCGCTCTGCGACGCGGATGTCTCCTCGGGCACGCCGGGTCGCGTCCTCTTGGTCACCTTCAGTCCCAACACCTCGCCGCCGTGGGATTCGGAAACGATCGTCGACGGACTGGGCGTGGCGCTGGCGAGCTCGGATGGAAAGTGGATCGCGTTCTCGCAAAGCCAGGGAACGACCGCGATCTCCACCAACGTCGGCCTGGGCTGGGAAAAGGACGACGGCACCTGGGTGGAGCGCACCCTCCGCACCGCGCCGTCCAATGTGCCGCAGCCCAGCCTGGCCATGGGCGGCGACGGCGCGTTCCCGTTCGCGGCGTACGGCCTCGACGCCTACGACCCCACGCACACCGACCAGCTCACGGCCGCGCCCGTGCAGGCGGGCTCGGAGCTGCACGCGATCGTGATTCGTCGGTGACGGCGGACCGTTAGACGGCCTGCACGTAGTGCTTCTTGAGCAGCATCACCAGGCCCTGACTGACCTCGAGGTCGCTCAAGGGGCTCTTGTCGAGCACGCCCTGCATGGTGCCGTGGTTGAGCACCAGCTGGATCAAGTCGAGCTGCTCGGCGGACAGGTCGCGGAGCGGCGGCTCCAGCGGCAGCGCGATCTGCAGCGCCGACGTCGAGGCGGGCAGCTCGCCGTGCAGGCGGCGCATCTCATCGAGCTGGCGCAGGCCCTCCATCAGCAGGGCCTCGGTGCTCTCCTCCAGCTCCACCATGAACTCGTTCTGGTCGGCGGCCACCAGCTCGAAGTCGCCCTGCTCCCAGGTGATGATCCGGAAGAAGCTCTTCTGCGGGCCAAGGTCGTGGTTCTGGTCGATGACCGCGTAGAAGACCTTGCCCTGCCGCATGTAGATGCGGCCCTCGTGCTCGTTGCGCACCACGAGCATTCCGTTCTTCTTGCTGGTCTGGAACAGCTGCAAGAGGTCGGGGAGGGGAACCTCCTCGATCTTGCCCGTCATCGACGAGTTCTTGCTCTGGCGGCTCGCGGCCGCCGCGGCGGCCTGCTCGAGCTGGGCTTTGATCTGCGCGTCGGTCGTCTCGGCGGTGTTGGTGGAGACCACCAGCTTCAAGATCGACGTGCCGATGAGGATGCGGTCGCCTTCCTTCAGGCGCGCCTGCTTCACCTTCTCACCGTTGACGAAGGTGCCGTTGGTGGAGCCCAGGTCCTCGATGGTGACCTTGCCGCCGGAGACGACGATCTTCGCGTGCTTGCGCGAGACCATGTCCTCCACGAGCACCATGTCGAGCTCGCTCGAGCGCCCGACGATGATCTGCTTGTCGGACTTCAGCGGGAACTCGCCGCCCTGGTACTTCCCCGAGATGAATTTGAGGGCGTACGCCTTGCCGGCGGCCGCGGTCGGGCTGACCATGGTTTCGAGCTACCTCACTGTGGACGACCGCGTCGCGAACCGAGCCTACGTCCCTCGCCTACCCTTGCCAACTTTCTCGCACACCGGTTCTCAGGCCTTCTGTGCCTTCTCCGCCTTCTCCGCTTCCGCGCCGCGCACCAGCGCGAGGTACATCTCCGCGCTCTTGTGGCCGGGCGCCATCTGCAGCACCGCCTCCCACGCGCCCACCGCCTCTTTCTGGCGGCCCATGGCGTAGTAGCCCACGCCCAGCGCGATGCGGCCGGGCAGGTAGTGCGGCTGCAGGGCGACGATCTCCTCGTACACCTGCAGCGCGCCCGCGGGATCGCCCTTGTCGCGGAAGGCGTGGCCGAGCTTGAGCTTGATGTCGACGAAGCTCGGGCCGAGCTTGAGCGCGCGGCGGTACTCCTCGATGGCCTCGTCCCACAAGCCGCTCGAGGCGTAGGCGTCGCCGATGTCGGCGTACATGTTTGCGATCTTGCCGCGGACGACCGGATCCAGCTCGCCGGGCGCGTTCTGGTGGCGCTCGAGGGCCTGCGAGTACACCTCGCGGGCCTCCTTGTACTTGCCGAGGTCATTGTAGATGACGGCCAGATTCAAGGCCGCTTCGGTGTAGCCGGGGTTGATGCGCAGCGCGGCCTCGAAGGCCCGCTGGCTCCGGGCGAACTGACCCTGGTCGTGGTAGATGACGCCGAGCATGTTGTAGACGTCGGCGAAGCTCTGGTTTCGCTCGACCAGCCGCGAGAGGTAGCGCTCCGCCTTCGCGAACTGCTTCTGCTCGAAGTAGCCGCGGCCAAGCGTGAGCCACTGTCGCAGTTCTTCGTCCATGCTGCGTCCTCGGAGATGAAGGGACTCGGGTCCGCGAGTGTACCCCGGGTTGATGCGGGGATCACCAAACCCGACCGTTCACGGAGCGACCTCGTAGCCGCCGTCGGCCTGGCGAAGCAGCGTCACCGATTTTCGGTCCGCGCCGTTCACCACCGCGGCCTCCGCCTTGTCGAGATCGACACGCAGGTACCACTTCCAAGCCGGGTTCGACCGCGCCAGCACCGGAAGCACCGTCGCCAGGCGCGGGAAGTGCTCGCCCTGCGGAACCCAACCGTCAGCGCGCTGAACCATGGGGACCTTCTCGACGCCCAGCGCGCTCACCGCGATCGACAGATCCGACGTCAGCGAGAGCTGCAGGCTCCCCTCGAGGTCGTAGCTGAACGCCACCTGGGGCGGCTCCAGCTCCGGCTCGGGCGTGATGCGGGTGATCTGCAGCTTTTGGATGTGGAGGATCCGACCGTCCACGAGCATCTGCTCGTGGAGCTTCTCGAACCCCTTCGCCGCCTCGCGCAGCTGCTCATCCGAACCGGCCAGTTGGGCGCAGGTGCAGCTCGAGAGCGCACCCAGTATCAGATATATCCAGACATATCCGAACGAGCCACCAGCCACCAGCCACCAGCCACGGCTTTTAGCTACCGAGGAGCTGCTTGGCCTTCGGCACCATCGGATCATCAGGGTGCTCCTTGACCAGCTTCTCCAGCGCGGCCTTGCCTTTGTCCTTCTCGTCGAGCTTCACGTAGACGCCATAGAGCGCGATCGCCGCGTCGCCGTCGAAGCCTGCGCCAGCATAATCCTTGAGCACCGTCTCGTAGCGCCCCGCAGCCGCGCGCGGCCGGTCGTGCTGCGCGTAGAACGCCGCGATGCGCATCTCGTGGTCCGCCAGGCGGTGACGCAGCTCCGCCACCTTCTCCTGTGCCTTGGGCCGCAGATCGTTGGTCGGGTACTGGATCAGGAACTCGTTGAACGAGCTCAGCGCATTGCGCGCGTCGGTCTGATCCTTCTCGGCCGAGTTGGGCAGGATGAAGAAGTCGCTCGGCATCTCCTCGTAGTAGCTCATCGCCACCTGGAACGCGGCGTAGCCATCTTTGGGATGCGTGGGGTGGAGCTTGATGAAGCTGCGGTACTTGTCGATGGCCTCGACGTACTTCTCCTGCTGGTACTCCAGATCCGCCGAGGCCAGATCCGCCAGCGCCGAGTAGCTCGAGTACGGAAACTTGGCCGAGACGAACTCGAAGAACCGCTGGGCCTCGAGGTAGTTCTTGCCGTCGAGCTCCTTCATGCCCAGCTCGTAGTTCTCCTTGGCGTCGGCGCCGAAGGCCGCGTGCCCGCCGCCGTTGGCGGACGTGGACACCGTGGAGCAGCCGGCGAGCAAGCAAGCTGCGAGGACGAGGGGACGGGCGTGGGCCATTCGGGCGGACCCTATAACCGGCCCGCCGCGCTTTCAACGCCCGACGCTCGATCCTGACAGCGCCCGGTCGCTCGCGCCCTGCCCTTGCCGCCAGGCGAACGCGTGCCCACCTTTCACGGGCGCAGCCGCACCCGAAAGCGCGCTCGCCGGACGCCCATGCGCGCGCACGGCCGCACCCTGCTTTGCTTGGCGGCCCTCTTGCTCGACGCTTGCTCGCACGCCACGCCGCCGCCCGGCCAGCCCGAGCTCAAGCACCTCGACTTCACCGGCAACCTCGCGCTCTCCAACAGTGCGATCGCCGGGCGCGTCGCCACCCAGGCCGACTCGTGGGTGCCGTTCTCCGACGCGCGCTACCTCGACCGCAGTGTCCTGCAGACGGATCTGCGGCGGATCGAGCGCCTCTACCAGGCCCACGGCTTCTTCGACGCCAAGGTCACCGGCTTCGACGAAGTGCCTGTCGAGGATCAGCCGGATCAGGTGTCGGTCACCATCCACATCGACGAAGGACAGCCCTCGAAGATCACCCAGCTCCAGCTCGAGGGCACCGAGTCGCTGCCCGCGGACATGACCCAGCGGCTCGAGGGCGCGGTGAAAGAGCTCGCCATCGGCAAGGTGTTCAACGAGGCCGCGTACGAGGCGGCGAAGGCGGAGCTCGCCACGCGCCTGCACAACCACGGCTACGCCGAAGCGAGCGTCGAAGGAAAAGTGGAGGTGGATCCGGCGGCGCACACCGCGGTGATCACCTTCAACGTCGCGCCGGGCAAGACGTACGTGTTCGGGAAAGTCCTCGTGGCCGGCACGCAGCAGGTGCCGCGCGACAAGGTGGCGCGCGAAGTGGAGTCGGCTGCGCCGCCGGGCACGCTGTACTCGGAGAAGAAGCTCCACGACGCGCAGACCAACGTCTTCGACCTGGGCGTGTTCTCGCTCGCCAAGGTCACGCGCGGCGCGCCGGATCCGTCGAATGGAACGGTGCCGCTCGCGGCCGACGTGACCGAGGCGCCCTTCCAGACCCTGCGCGCCGGCGCGGGCTTCGGCATCGAGCGCTACCGCGACGAGGTGCACCTCCTCGGCCGCTACACCAACCGCAACTTCCTCGGCGGGCTGCGCAAGCTCGACTTCGACAACAAGCTCGCCTACGTCATCACCAGCGACGTCACCACCCTGATCCAGGGCCAGTCGGCCACGGGCATCGGCGGCTACTCGTCGCTCACGTTCACCCAGCCCGACGTCTTCCTGCCGCACCTGGATCTCGAGCTTACCGGCGAGATCCAGCGCGACATTCAAGTCGGCTACGTCTACGACTCGGCGCTGGCTTCGGCTGCGCTGCACAAGCGCATCGGCCGGATGTGGGACTTCTCGTTCGGCGCGAACCTCCAGCTCATCAAGCTCGATACGATCCTGGATCCGCGGCAGCTCGCGGACAGCCACGCGCCCCAGCTCGCCACCAGCTGCACGGAGCCGAGCTGCTTCTTGTTGCTCGAGTACCTGGAGCAGCGGATCCGCTTGGATCTGCGCGACAACCCGCTCCGCACGCGGCGCGGGTTCCTCGCGGAGCTCAACCTGCAAGAGGGCGGTGGGCCGGGCGCGTCGTTCCAGTACCTGCGCGTGGAGCCGGAGATCCGCTTCTACATCCCGCTCGCGTCGAACCTGGTGCTCGCGCAGCGCCTTCAGTGGGGCTGGATGGCGGAGCTCAACAAGGACGCCAACGGCAACACCATGCCCACCCCGCTGGTGCAGCGCTTCTTCGCCGGTGGCGCGGAGAGCGTGCGTGCGTATGGCGCGCGCTTGATGTCGCCGGTGGCGGTGGTCTGTCGCGACACGAATCCGAACGTGCTCGCGCGACATTGCTCGCAGCCCGGAGATTTCGAAGCGGTGCCCGTGGGCGGCGACGGGCTCTACACCGCGTCGACGGAGCTCCGGCTCGAGGTGACGCGAACCGTCGGCGTGGTCGGCTTCGTGGACACCGGCGTGGTGCCCATCTCGCCCTTTCAAATCGAGGCCGCGGACATCGCCGTCGCGCCGGGTCTGGGCTTTCGCTACTTCACGCCCTTCGGGCCGCTGCGGCTCGACTTCGCGTACCGGCTGCCGAGCTTTCCCCCGCCCGGTGTGGCGCTGCGGCTCGCGCCGTCGCAGGTGGTCATCAACTACCCGCCCGGCGTGGGCGTGCCGTTCGTGTCGCCCGGCCCGACGCCGCGCTTCAACTTCCAGTTCTCGCTCGAGGAGGCGTTCTAGATGCGCCGCGTCCTCGTGCGAATCGCGAAGGCCGTGCTCGTGCTGTGCTTGGTCGTCCTCGTCGCAGTCCTCGCGGCCGTGGGTTTGCTCTTCTCGCCGCCGGGTGAGCGCTGGGTGAAGCACAAGGTGCTCGACTCCGCGAATGCGTCGCTCGCGGGCACCGTGGAGCTCGACGCGCTCGAGCTCGCGCCCGGCGGACGGATCCGACTCACGGGCGTGCGCCTTTTGGATCCACACGGCGAGCTCGTGGCGTCGATCGCTCGCGTGGACGCGCGCGTGCAACTCCTGGCCCTGCTGCAGCGACGCGCGCACGTTCTCTCGCTGGAGCTGAGCGAGCCCACGCTGCGGATCCGCGAGGATCCGGATGGTCGAACCAACTTCGCGACGGCTCTCTCGACGCGCGCGCCCGCGTCGAGCGCCCAGCCACCGACCCCGATGAGGTGGACCGTTCTTCTGGACGACGTCGTGCTCGAGCGCGGCCTGGTGGCGCTGCACCTCGCGAACGCGCCGCCGATGCGCGTGCAGGAGCTCGCCCTCTCCGGCTCCGCCAAGTTCGGCCCGGACGTCCTCGTCACAGCCCTGACCGTCACCGGGGCAATCGAGGAACCCGAGCGCGCGCCGCTCAGTCTTCGCGTCTCCGCCCACGGCTCCGGCCTCACCCCCGACGGCGAGCTCGTCCTGGACGAGGTCCGGCTCCGCGCGGGCAGCTCCACGCTCGAGGCGCACGGCCAGCTCGCGCGCGGCGAAGGCCAGCTCGCCGTCGAAGCGACAATCTCACGAAAGCTCGCAGCGGCGCTGGGCGTCCCGCTCGGATCCGATCTCTCGGCGCAGCTGCACGGCGATTGGAAGAAGGGCCAGCCCGCGAACGTGACCGCCGCGGTTCCCCTCGAGCCCGGTGGCGCTTGGCTCGACGCTCAGCTCTGGCCCGCGGCGCATCCCCTTCGCTACACCGGGCGGATCCGTTTGGATCGATTGGATCCGTCGAAGCTGATCCAGGACGCGCCCCACGGCGATCTCACCGGCGAGCTGGAGCTCGGCGGACACGGCACCTCGCTCGCGGAGCTTTCACTCCAAGTGAAGACGAAGCTGCAACCCTCTCGGCTGCAGGGCATCGCGATCAACGGCCTCACGCTGCGTGGCGAAGCCCACGACGAAGTGTTCACGCTCGAGGCTCTCCACCTCGACGCGCCGGGCGGGACCTTTTCGGGTCGCGGCCGTGCATCGATGAAGGAGCTGGCCCTCGACGTGGACGCGCACCTCACCGACCTGCGCGCGTTCACCTCGAACCTGGGCGCCTCGGAGCCGTATGCGGGCTCGGCCACGGGCGCGCTGCACCTCGGCGGCACGCCTCACACCCCCTCGCTGCAGCTCGAGCTCCACGCGCCGCGCGTCGCCAACTCGCGCATGGAGCTTGATGTGCACCAGCTCGTGGTCCAGGGGATGGTCGCGGATCTGCGTCGGCCGCGGCAGCTGCGCGCGCACCTTCGCGCCGAGCGCGGGCACTTTCAAGGCGAGGAGCTCGTCGGCTTCTCGGGTAATGCGGAGCTCGATGGCGCGCGCTACCACGTCGATCTCACCAGCGCGGGCCCGAGCGGCCTCACCGCGCATGCCATCGGCCAGCTCCCCGATGCGCGCGAGGTGATGTCGCTCACCAGCTTCGAGCTGAGCCACGGCGCCTGGCGTTGGATCCTTCAGGATCCGGCGACGGTGGATCTCTCGCACGGCGCGGTGGCGAGCCGCATGGTGCTGCGCTCGGGCGACCAGGAGCTCGTGCTCGAGGGCGGGCTCGCGAGGCGCCGCTTCGACGTTCGCGCGGCGATCACTGCGCTCGATCTCGCGCAGCTCCCGGCGCTCGTGGTGCCGACGAGCGTGGGCCTGCGCGGGCGCGTCACGGGGACCGTTTCGGTTCGCGGCCCCATCAACGCCGTGACGGTCGAAGCGCACGCCAACGCTTCGGGCGTGACCGTGGAGCGCCTCGCGCAGCGGCCGGGCGCGGTGCTCGCGGGCACCGTCGATGCGGTGCTCGCACGAAAGCGCTCGCAGCTCCACGCGCACCTCGCGGCGGGGCTCACCCAGCTGCAGCTCGACCTCGACACGCCGTTCTCCTCGGATGCCCGCCCCGACGCACCGCTCACCGGTCGTGCGCAGCTGCAGAACCTGGATCTGGGCGATGTCGCCGCGCTGCTTGGGCTCGCCTCGGATCAGCACCTCGCTGGCATGGTGGGCGGAGCCGCGACGCTCACCGGCACCTGGGAACAACCCGCGCTCGACGCACGGCTCGCGCTGAACGCGGTCAGCCTGCGGGGAACGCCGCCGATCTCGGGCACCGCGCGGCTCGAGACCAGCTCGCGCGCCGCGCTGATGCTCGACCTCCGCAGCGGTGTCACGCGCTTGCACGGGACGACAGAGGCGAGCCTCCCGCCGGAGATTCTGCGTCGGAAGCGTCCGCTCTCCGAGCTGGCGACGCTGAACGTGCAGACCGATCTCGCGCTCGACGCACTCGACCTCAACCGCTGGCGCACGCCGCTGCGGCTTCCCCGTGAGGCGCATGGCCTGGCTCAGGCGAAGCTCTCCACGCGAGGCACGCTCTCGGATCCGCGCGGATCAGCCGAGCTCGTGATCCAGAACCTGTCGCTCGGCGGGCTGGGACACGCGCAGCTCGAGCTCCGCGCCACCGCCGACAGCCAGCTCACGCTGCACGGCGAGCTGGTGCAGGCGCAGCAGAAGCTCGCCCACCTCGACGGCATGCTCGCCACCTCGCTCTCGACGCTGCGCGCGCGGCCGGATTCGGTCGGGAGCGTGGCGGCCCAGGCCAAGCTGGTGGTCGACGCACCGGAGCTGGCGAACGTGGGCGCGCTCTCGCACCTGGCCGCGCGTGGATCCGCGGAGCTGAACGCGGAGCTCCACGGCACGCTCGATGCGCCGGTGATCCACGTGGATCTGCAAGGCCGCCAGGTGATGCTCTCGGGCGCGAGGGTCGGCGACGTGGACGCGGGGCTCGACTACGCGGGCTCGGTCTCGCGCGCGCATGCCAAGCTCGCGCACCTCGAGCTCTCGGGCGAGCTGCGGCACGACCTCGGGCTCGGCGCCCTGCGCGAGGGGGCTCGACTCGGCGAAGCGCAGATCTCCGCGCGGCTGAACGCGGATCACTTCGATCTCGCCGCCCTCTCCGGTCTCGACCCGGCGGCGAGCACGCTCGCAGGCACGCTCACGGCACAGGTGCAGCTCGACGGTCCGCTCGGCGCGCCCACGGTGCGCGGCCACGCCGATGTCGACAACGGCCGGCTCGTGCTCTCGGGGCTCGGCGACTTCCACCCCATCACGCTGCGCTTCCAGGCCGACGATCACCGACTGGCGATCTCCCAGCTCGAGGTCCACGCCGACGCCGGCTGGGCCAAGCTCACGGCCGAGGCGCTGCGCTCGGGAAACACGGGGCCGTTCACGCTCCGCGGCGAGCTGCACGCCCAGGGGTTCCCCGTGCGCTACCAGGATCAGGTGATGGGCAAGGTGGATCTCGATGGATCCATCGACGGCTCGCTCACGCCGAAGTCGCCGCTGATCCAGCTCCACATCGCCAAGGCGCAAGCCCAGGTGCCGCAGCTCACCCATCGCGACGTGCAATCGCTGGATCCGAACCCGGACATCGTGATCCTCGGGCGGCGCTCGAGGCGAACGCGCGTGGCCCGAGCCGCGCCCGGATCGAGCGAGAGCGGCGCCATGCACGTGCAGCTCCCTCCGCCGCCCGGGCCGCAGATCCGCCTCGGCATCTACGCGCCGCACGAGGTGGCCATCAAGGGCAGCGACATCGACCTCTCGGTGCAGGGCCAGCTCGGCGTGCTCCTCGAACCGTTGGGCGAGAAGTTCGTGCAGATCATCGCACCGCCGGGCGGGAGCGGCGGCTCGTACATCCAGGCCACGCACGGCTGGGTCTCGGTGATTGGCCGCAAGTTCGAGGTGCGCAACGACAAGATCGCGCGCGTGGATTTTCTCGGCGGCCCGCCCACCAACGCCATGCTCGACGTGGCCATGGTCTTCAACGACCGCGCCGACGACATCGTGGTCACCGTGGAGCTCACCGGGCCGCTCACCAAGCCCAATCCGCCGGCGCTCTCCTCGCAGCCGCAGATGGATCAGTCGCAGCTCGCGCTGCTCATCGCCACCGGACACCTGCAGCCGCGGCGCGGCGCTGGCGCGGTCACGGCAGCGAACCAGGCGGGCTCGGTGCTCGGCTCACTGCTCGCGGGCGCGTTGCAGCGCTCGGTGGCGCGGAGCCTGCCCATCGACACGGTGAGCGTCCAGACCAGCGCGCAGGGCCAGATTCGCGCCGAGGTGGGCAAGTACGTCACCGACCGCATCTACATCGGCTACACCCACAACTTCACCGCCGACATCCTGCCGGGCTCGCTCGAGAACCAGGACCTCAACATCAACGAGCTCTCGCTGCAGTACCAGCTCAGTCGGCGCTGGCAGCTCGAGGCCGTGGGCGGCGAGAGCATGGGCGCGTTTAACGCCATCTGGCAGAAGGACTTCTGATTCAGTTGCTGGTTCCTGGTTCCTGGTTCCTGGTTGGATCCGGATCCGGATCTGCGAAGCGAATCGGAGCGACCACGCGCGCGCGCATCGCCGTCTGCGCCGCGATGTAGCCAGCGAGGATCCCGTCCTCGTACTCGAACGTGGGGTGTGCCTTGAGCGCCGGGAAGTCGTGCGGGTTGAGCACGTCGTCGGGCGTGATGTCGGGCACCGCCTCGCGCGCGAGCTTGAGCACCTTGGTGCGCTGGTGCGCGATGAGCTCGTCGAAGAGCGCGTCCGCCTTCGCCAGCGCCTCGAGCATCGCGTCCTGCTGGGTCGGATCCATGCCCACGTTCTAGTCGCCCCGAAGCTCCGCCACCAGCGGCTCGAGGTAACCGAACGTATCGCGCGGCATGCACGCGGGGCCGCAGATCCACATCGCCTGCACTTCGCCTCGCAGTGGCCGCAGCGCGAACTCACCCGACACCGGACCGCGCACCACGCGCAGCACCTCGCGCGGCACCTCGCGCAGCAGCTCCAGCGGCGCGTCCTCGTTGAGGGCGCCCATCTCGTCGAAGCCGCTCACGCAGAGCAGCTCCGCGCCCGCGTCCATGGCCCGGGCGAGCTCTTCCTGCGAACGACCTTCGACGAGCGCGTCCATGCCGAGAGACCGCGCGTGCTCCACACACGCGCGGAGGACCGCGTCGTCGAGGACGCCTGCGTGCAGCCACACCGCGTCGGCGCCCAGGCCCCGCGCGTGCTCCACCTGCTCGGGCGCGACCAGGAGATCGTGCAGCAGCACTGGGAGCCGCAGCTCGTCCTGCACCAGCCACGCCCACTCCGACGAGGACACGCCGAAGCGCGGATCCGCCGGGAAGGCGAGCGCGGCCACGCCCGCGCGCACGCTCGCGCACGCGAACTCGCCGAGATCCAGATCCGCGCGGAGCAGGCCCTCCTCAGGCGAGCGACGCGCTGGCTCGGCGATGACGGTGAGCTTGCCGCCGGTGGAGAGCGCGGACTTCAAGCTGCGTCGCGAGGCGGCGATGGGTCGACGGGGAACGGCACCTCCGCTCGCGCGCTCGCGCGATTTGGCCTGCGCCCAGGCCCGGAGCTCCAGGTTCTCGCCCACGCCGTCCACGACCGAAATCTGGATCCGGATCCGACGCGGCGCCTGCTTGCACGCGAGGAGCCTCGGCGCTCGTTGCCCTTCGCTCGGCACGGACCCATCTCAGGCTCGTGGTTTGGCGAATCTCGAGGTGACACATGTCGCGAGGCTTCGGCGAGCCGCCGCAGTGGAGTGTGGCGGCGGCATTGGAAGGCGTGGACTACCCGGTGACGCGTGAGGAGCTGGTGGAGAGCGCGGCGAGCGACGACGCGCCGGTCGGGGTGATCAACTTCCTGAAGAGCCTGCCCTCGGCGGCCTACGCGACGTTCGAGGACGTGGAGCGCGACTTCGCCGAGGCCGCGCGACGCTTCGGCATGGGCGCCGACCGGCCGGCCTGGCTGGAGACCGATCGCTCGAACATCGGCCGGGATGCGGTTGAAGGCGCGACCGGTACGAAGACGCGACACCCGTAGCCCGATCGTGGCACGTGGCTCGTTCGGATCAGCTTCTGAGCTTGGCGATCTCGGCCATGATGCCGCGCACTTCTTCTTCCGAGTTGTAGAAGTGCGGCGAGATCCGGATCCCGCAGTTCGGACGCCAGTCGATGATGTAGCCGCGCTCGATGATCTTGTGGTGCGCGGCCTCGCTGCCCGCGAAGTCCACGCACACCGTGCCGCCGCGCTCGCTCGCCTTGCGCGGGCTGTTCACGGTGAGCTTCTGCTCGTCGGCCAAACCGATGAGCAACTCGGTCATGCGCAGGCTCTTCTCGCGGATCGCCGCGATGCCCACCTGGTTCACGATCTCGTAGCCCGCGCGCGCCGCGTACAGCGCAGGCACGCTCGGTGAGCCGGCCATGAAGCGGTGGATGTCCTCGGCGTAGTCGATGGGGCCCACCTCGAAGCCGAACGGACGCTTGTGGCTCCACCAGCCGTTGTTGCGCGGCTCGAGGATCTTTTGCAGCGCCGGCTTCACGTAGAGGTAGCCCGCGCCCGCGCCGCCGCAGAGCCACTTCACCGAGCCGCCCATGAGGAAGTCGGCGTCGAGCGCGGTGACGTCGATGGGGATCACGCCCGTGGCCTGGTAGCAGTCGAGCACCACCTTGGCGCCGACCTGGTGCGCCTTCTCGATGACCGGCTTCACGTCCACGATGCCGGCGCTGCGGAAGAGCACCAGATCCAGCGAGACCAACGCCGTGCGCTCGTCGATGAGCGCGAGGATCCGCTCCACCGGCACGTTCGAGCCCTCGCCCTTGGCGAGCACCGTCTCCGCGCCCTGCACCGCGAACAGGTTATAGAGCACCGAAGGAAAGTTCAGGTCGGTTGCAACGATTTTGTTACGTTTCCCGTCGCGCCAGTCGAAGCAGGAGAGGATCATCTGCGTGGCCTGGGCCACGTTGGTCAGCATCATCACGCTCTTGGGCGGCGCGCCGATGAGCGGGGCGATGAGGTCGCCGGTGGCCGTCACCATGGGCACCCAGTCGTGCCAGGCGAGGACGCCGTCCGTGGCCCACGCGTCGGCGTAGGCCTTCAAGTTCTCGTACGTCTTGCGCGGCATGGCGCCGAGCGAGTTGTTGATGAGGTAGCCGCGCTTCTTCTCGAGGATCGGGAACTCGCTGCGCCACTTCAAGAGCGGATCCGACATGGCATCTCCGTGCGAATCGCGAGCGGTGCGTCGCGGCGCGCGGAACCTAGCACCGGGCATGCGAGCGTCCAAGATGGCGTCCCTGGCGGCGCTGCGTGCTTTCTGCTACCCACTCGCGCGCCATGGTCGAGCCCTCGCCGCAGCCCTCCCCGCCGGTCGACGTCGGTCCCAAGCCGGGAGAGCGCACGCCCGGCCTGATGCTGGTGGGCCTGGTGAACGGGCTCTTCGCGGCGGGCCTCTTCGCCCAGGCGGCCTCGACGCCGCCGGAGAGCGTGGGCCCCATCCCCGTCTGGTTCCGGCCGGTGATCGTGGCGGTGGGCGCCGCGCTGGGCACCTCGGCAGTCGGCCTCTTGCTGCTGCGCCGCTGGGGCTTCTACTTGATGGTGCTGGGCTACTTCTCGGCGCTCATCGCGCTGGTGGCCATGCGCCAGTCGTTTGGCTGCCAGGCGGCGATGATCTTTCCGCTGCTGGCGGTGGCCGGTCGCAACTGGCGCGCGCTCCGCTGATATCGTGGGCCCGCGATGAGCACCGGCCCCCAGCTCGACGACCTCGGCCCACACCGCGATCCCCTCGTGGGAACCGTCGTCGGCGAGCGCTATCGACTGGTGCGCCGACTGGGCACCGGCGGCATGGGCGCGGTGTACGAAGGGCTGCACACCGTCATCGGCAAGAAGGTGGCGGTGAAGCTGCTGCATCCGCAGCTCGCCGGCGATCCCGACACCGTGGCCCGCTTCCTCAACGAGGCGCGCGCGGCGGCCATGCTCGGGCACCCGGGCATCGTGGAGGCGCTGGACATGGGCCGCGCCCCCGACGGCGCGCCGTATCTGGTGATGGAGTTTCTGCAGGGCGAGACGCTCGCGGAGCGCCTCGTGCGCCAGGGACCGCTCACGCCGGGCGCCGCGGTGAGCTTGTGTCGCCAGGCCGCGGGCGCGTTGGCCGTCGCGCACCAGAAGCAGATCGTCCACCGCGACCTGAAGCCCGACAACATCTTCCTCGCGCAGCTCGCCGACGGCACCGAGCACGTGAAGATCCTCGACTTCGGCGTGTCCAAGTTCGCCGCCGGGCCGATGGCCGCAGGCACACGCACCGGCTCGGTGGTGGGCACGCCCGCGTACATGGCGCCGGAGCAGCTCCACGACTCGAGCCGCGTCGACGCGCGCGCCGACATCTACGCGCTCGGCGTGGTGCTCTACCAGTCGCTCTCGGGGAAGCTGCCGTTCGAGGCCGACACGCTCCCCAAGCTCGCCGAGCGCATCACCCACGAGCCGCCGCCGCCGCTGGATCAGGTGCGTCCGGGCGTGCCTCCGCCGCTGGTGGAGCTGGTGACGCGCTGCCTGGCCAAGGATCCCGCGGCGCGGTTCGCGTCGATGGAGGCGCTGATCCAGGCGCTCGCGTCGCTGCCCATCGGCATCCCCGCCGTCATGGCCGCGACGGCGATCTCTGGATCTGGATCCGGATCCGTGAATCCCGGCCTGGCGGCCACGTTCATCACGCCGGCGCAGACCATCGCTCCGCCGGCACCCGCGCCCACCTACTCGCCGCCGCCTGCGATGCCTCAAGCGGTGCTGGTGGCCACGCCCGTCGCCCAACCGCCGCAGCAGCAAGTCGTCGTGGCCACGCCCGTCGCGCAGCAGCCCGTTCAGCACGTGGTGATGGCCACGCCCGTCGCGCAACGGCCGCCGCGTCAGGATCGCTGGGGCGTGGGCCGCTGGATCCGGATCAGCATCGGCATGGCCATCGTCTGGGGCATCTTCGGCCGCGGCAAGCACGGCTCTCCGACTGTCTCCACGGTAATCAAGACGAGCGCGAACGCGGCGAGCGCTCCCGACGCACCCAGCGCCGATGCGCCCACGTCCGACGACGAGCCCCCGCTCCCGCAGCGCTGCACCGATGCCGACGTCATCCAGGACAACCCGTGCACGCCCGGCTTTCAGGCCTGGTGCGACGAGGACGGCGACTTCGCGAAGTGCTGCCCTGCAGGCACCGAGCTCGACGCCGACCAGACGGTCTGCGTGGGGATGGGCACGCGCAAGCCGAAGAGGCGCTAACCGACGACCTTGAGATCCGGCGGCGGCCGCTGCTGCTGCGCCTTCCTGCGGCCCACCAGCCACGCGCCGAGCACGCCCAGCTCGTAGCAGACGATCATCGGCACGGCCATCAGCGCCAGGTTCACCGCGTCGCCCGAGGGCGTGATCACCGCCGCGAGCACCACGCAGAGCAGGATGGCGTGCCGCTGGTACTTGGCCAGCATCTTCGCGTTCACCAGGCCCAGGAACGCCAGCAGGCTCATGATCAGCGGCAGCTCGAAGATGATCCCGAACGCGACCTCCAGCAGCAGCACCAGCGAGAGCTGCTCGCTCATGGTGAGCATGGGCCGCGTCCACTCGATGCTGGCCTCGCGGCGGACCGCCATACCCAGGTGCCGGTCGAGCCGCCAGAGCTCCTTGTAGGCGTCGCCGTAGCCCTTGCCGAGCGCGGCTTCGTACACGTTCGCGAGCTGATCCGCGGATCCGTCGAGCGCCTTGGCCGCCGCGGAGGCATCGCGCGTGTTGAGCTTCTGGGCGCCTTCCTGACGCTGGTTGATGGCCGACACCAACGCCGCCTGCGCGGGCGCGCCCGAGCGCTGCGCGAGCGCCAGCGCCTCCTCGAGCTGCGCGGACAGGAGCTGGTCGCGGGTCTTCACTTCCTCGACCGACGGCGGATGCAGCAGCGAGTCGTCCGGCTCTTCCACGCGACCGTCGCCCTTCGACAAGAGCCGCTCGCGCGCCTGGCCGATGAGCGCGAGCGCAGGCTCCTTGGCGCCGAGGGCGAGCAGGCGGGCGGCGTCGGCGTCCTGGGCGCGGGCGAGCACCGAGCGCTGGTGCACCTCGTGCTCGTCGGCCTCCGTGAGGAGGAACTGGAACATGGTGGGCAGCACCGCGAGGTAGCAGAACACCGCGCCGCCCACGAAGAAGAGCGTGCCCATGGACACGAACGGCAGCACCAACTTCCGCTCGTGCTGGTAGAGCCCCGGCGCCACGAAGCGCCAGAGCTGGAAGAGGATCACCGGCGCGCTGAGGAACACGCCCGCGTACATGCCCACCTTGAGGAGGACGTTGATCTCCTCGATGCCCGACGTGTACACGAGCGCGCGCGCGTCCTCGGGGAGCGCGGCGAGCACCGGGCGCATCAAGAGGCCGAAGAGGTCGCGCGCGAACCAGAGGCTCAGGCCACCGGTCACGCACACGCTCACCACGCACCACCACAAGCGGCGGCGCAGCTCGGAGAGGTGCTCCAGCAGCGTCATCCGCCCTTCGCCGGCGGCGGGCGGGTTGGGCTCGGTGTCCACGCTCACGAGGACGACTTCTCCCCGGCCGGATCGGCAGGCGCGGCCGGCGCGTCATTCGATGGCGACGGCGTTGCGGCCGGCTCGTTCGCGGCCACGGCGCCCACGGGCGGCTTGAGCTCCAGCACGTTCTGCGCTGCCGCGGCGGGCTTCGGCTTTTCCGGCTCGATCTCCGCCAGCTTGTTGAACTCGGACTCCACCGTGCTGCGGATGTCGTTGGTGGCCTTGTTGAACTCGCGCATGCCCTTGCCGAGCATCTTGGCGATCTCCGGCAGCCGGTTGGGCCCGAAGAGCAAGAGGGCGAGCACCAGGATGATGATCATCTCGGTGCCAGACATGCCGAACATGGGAACAGGCCTCAGGGCGGGCCGGACTCAGCCTCGCCTGGCCCCCTTCATGTCCGATCCGCCGGGGATGCGCAACCCGCTGGCGAGCGGGAGGGCGCTCGGCCGGTTCGGGTGCCTTTTTACAAGCAGCTTCTAGACGCGGAAGCGCCGCAGCTCGGAGCGCAGGGTCTCGCTCTGCTGCGCGAGCTGCTCGATGGCCAGCTCCAGCTCGCGCATGGTGCCGTGCTGGCTGTCGGCGACGCGCTTGATGTTCTCCATGGCCGCGAGCACGGCCTCGCTCCCGCGCGTCTGCTCCTTCTGGGCGCGGTTGAGCTGGTTCACCATCTCGCTGATGTTCTCGATGCTCTTGGTGATCTGCTTGCTGCCGCGGCTCTGCTCCTGGCTGGAGCGCTCCACGTGCTTGGTGATCACCTTCATCTTCTCCGCGCTCTTCATGATCTGCTCGGAGCCGCGGGCCTGCTCGTTGGTGGCCTTGGCGATCTGCTGGACCGTCTCGGCGATGCGGTTGATGGCGTTGGTGACCTGCTTGGAGCCGCGGCTCTGCTCCACGGTCGCGCGGGCGATGGCCTTCACCATCTGGCTGGCCTTGCTGGAGCTCTCGAGGATCTTCTTGAGCGCGCCCTCGGCCTCGGTGCCGAGCTTCACGCCCTCCTCGACGCTCTTCACGCCGCGCTCCATGGCGCCCACGGCGTTGCGGCTCTCGTCCTGGACGCTCTTCACCAGCTCGGCGATTTCTTTCGTGCTCGCGCCGGTGCGCTCGGCGAGATCTTTGATTTCGTCGGCGACGACCGCGAAGCCCTTGCCGTGCTCGCCGGCCTGGGCGGCGATGATGGCGGCGTTGAGCGCGAGCAGGTTGGTCTGCTCGGCCACGTCGTCGATCACGTTGAGGATGTTGCCGATGGTGAGGATCTTGCGGCCCAGCGAGTCGATGACCTCGGCCGCGGTGCGGCTGGAGTCTTTGATCTTCTCGATGCCGGTGAGCGTCTTCTGAATCGCGCCCGCGCCGGTGGCAGCGTCGGCGGAGACGAGCTCGGCGAGCTTGCTGGTCTCGTTGGCGTTCATCTCCACCTGGCCGATGGAGACGTCCATCTCGTTCATGCTGCTCGAGGTCTCTTCGGTGCTCGCGGAGAGGTCCTCGATGTTCTTGGCGACCTCCTTGATGCTGAAGGTCATCTGCTCGATGGCGCTGGTGGTCTCTTCGACGCTCGCGGCCAGACCGCCGATGTTCTCGGCGACCTCATCGTTCGTCGCCGCCATCTCCAGGATGCTCGATGACGATTCTTCCGCGCTCTGGGCGAGCACTTCGACGTTGGAGGCGATGCCCTTCAAGCTGGCGATCATCTCCTCCATCGACGAGCTGGTGGAGTTCACGCTCTCCTGGCTCTGCGCGGCGCCGCGGGTGACGACGTCGGAGCTGCGGGAGATGTGCTGCATCACGCCCGCAATGCCCTCGGAGACGCTCTTCACCTTGCCCAGCGTGATGTTCAGGCTCTCGGAGATCTTGTTGAGCGCGAGCGAGGTCTGGCCGAGCTCGTCGTCGCTGAGCTCTTGTAACCGGGCGGTCAAGTCGCCCTCGCCCAGGCGCGTGGCGTGGGCGCGCATCTTGTCGAGCGGACGGAGCACCAGCAGCCGGGTGATCACGAAGACGACGACCAGATACGCCAAGCCGAAGACCAGGAAGCCGTAGAGCAGATCGGTGCGGAACGTGGAGACGCGCGCGTCCACGAAGTCGGGCTTGAGCTCCACCACCGCGTAGCCCAGGACGCGCAGCTCGTTCACGGTGCCCTGCATCAGGCCCATCTCCACCTTGGCGATGACCAAGGTGTCGCGGCCCACCGCGCGCTCGACGGGGTGTCCGTCGGCGAGCTCGGTGAGCTCGGACTCGCTCAGCCCGCGCACGGCGTCGAGCACCTCCGGGGGAAGCGTGGTTCCCGGCGTGGCCGCGAAGACGTGCTCCACATCCGGATGCCGCGAGTCGTTCGCCTTGGGGAGCACGATGCCCGCGGCCACCAGCGCGTTTGCCGGGAGGGTGTCGGCCTCGGTGTGCTCCAGCATCGTCTTCACCGCGTCGCGGCGGCCGTCCTTCACCGGGCTGGCGGCGTGCGAGGCCACGCTGGCCACGTAGCTTCGGCCGCGCGCGGCGAGCTCGGCGGTGAGCGTGTCTTCGACCTCGTTGGGGACGAGGAACAGCGCCAGCGCGCCGGCCACCACGAGCAGTACGAAGAACGAGCCCAGGAGCAGGGTCTGCAATCCCAGGTGCTGAAAGCGCTTGAGCATGAAGGGCGAGCGGAAGGTCCGATGCTAGGGACCGCGTCGTCCGCGGGTCAAGGAAGACACCGCTGCGCTCGCCTGCCCGCTCGCTACTTCGCGACGGCCTGGCAGTGCCCGCTGGCGCAGACGGCCTGGCGCGGGCCCTGGAGGCAGCTGTCGGGCTTGGTGCTCGGGCAGCTCACGCTCTTGGCGATGGTGTCGCAGGTGGCGCCGACCACGTCCGCGAAGGCGTACGGCTGCGGGCAGCCGCAGACGGTGCAGAGCTCGCAGTCGGAGTCCTGGCTGCAGGGGCCGTTGGTGTCGTAGCTGCCGCTGCACGCCGCGGCCGAGAGGCCCAGCGCGAGCAAGATCGCGAAGCGAAGGGTTCGCATGAGAGACCTCGGTGAGTCGCAGTGAACCCGCGCCGGGGGCGGCGGTTACTTCGCCTCGACCTGGAAGACGTCGCGGAAGCTGGTGAGGAGCTTGTCGAGCTCGGCCTTCACGTCGTTGGTGAGGCCGTCCTTGAGCTTGAGCTTCTCGAGCGTGGCGGCGCCGTTGCTGCGCGCGTAGTCCACCAGCTCGCGCATGTAGCGGCCGACCTGGGGCACGGGCACGTCGCGGATCCAGTTCTTGCCGCTCGCCGCGTCCTTGCTGGTGCCCGCGTAGAACTGGAGCACCTGGAACTCGACGGGCAGCGGCGAGTACTGCGCCTGCTTGAGGATCTCCACCATGCGCTGACCGCGGGCCAGGGTCTCCTGGGTGGCCTTGTCGAGGTCGGAGCCGAACTGGCTGAACGCGGCCAGCTCGCGGTACTGGGCGAGCTCGAGCTTGAGCGGACCGGCCACCTGCTTCATGGACTTGATCTGCGCGCTCGAACCGACGCGGCTCACGCTGATGCCCACGTTCAACGCCGGGCGGACGCCGGAGTAGAAGAGGTCGGTCTCGAGGAAGATCTGGCCGTCGGTGATGCTGATGACGTTGGTGGGGATGTACGCCGACACGTCGCCGGCCTGGGTCTCGATGATGGGCAGCGCGGTGAGCGAGCCCGCGCCCTCGGCGTCGGACAGCTTGGCGGCGCGCTCCAGCAGGCGGCTGTGGAGATAGAAGACGTCGCCGGGGTACGCCTCGCGGCCGGGCGGGCGGCGGAGGAGCAGCGAGAGCTGGCGGTAGGCGACGGCCTGCTTGCTCAGGTCGTCATAGACGATCAGCGCGTGGCCCTTGTTGTCGCGGAAGTACTCGGCCATGGTCACGCCGGTGTACGGCGCGAGGTACTGCATGGGCGCCGGCTCCGACGCGTTCGCGACCACCACGGTGGTGTACTCCATGGCGCCGTAGGCGCGGAGCTTCTCCACCACCTGGGCCACGGTCGACTGCTTCTGGCCGATGGCCACGTAGAAGCACTGAACGTTGAGGCCCTTCTGGTTGATGATGGCGTCGATGGCGATGGCGGTCTTGCCGGTCTGGCGGTCGCCGATGATCAGCTCGCGCTGACCGCGGCCGACGGGGATGAGGCCGTCGATGGCCTTGATGCCCGTCTGCAAGGGCTCGTGGACGCTCTTGCGCTTCACGATGCCGGGCGCCTTGATCTCGATCTTGCGGTACTCCTTGGCGGTGATCGCCGGGCCGCCGTCGACTGGCTGGCCGAGCGCGTTCACCACGCGGCCGAGGAGCTCCTTGCCCACCGGCACCTGGGCGATCTGCCCGGTGCGCTTGACGGTCATGCCCTCGCGGATGTGCTCGTAGGAGCCCATGATCGCTGCGCCGACGTTGTCCTCTTCGAGGTTGAGCACCATGCCCTGGAGGTTGCCCGGGAACTCGAGCAGCTCGCCGGCCATGGCCTTGTCGAGGCCGTAGATGCGCGCGATGCCGTCGCCCACGGAGAGGATGGTGCCGGTCTCGGCGACCTCCACCTTCTTGCCGTAGTCCTGGATCTGCTCGCGGAGGATGCGGGAAATCTCGTCGGCGCGGATGTCCATGATGAACCCTGGATCTGTGTAACGGTTTGGTTAAGAGAGGAGCTGGCGCTTGAGGCCGTCGAGCTGGGTCTGCAGCGAGCCGTCGTAGGTGAGCGAGCCCACCTGGGCGACCACGCCGCCGAGGATCTTGGGATCCACGACCGAGTCCACGGAGACCTGCTTGTTGGTGATCACCGCGAGCTGGCTGCGGATCTTCTCCACCGCGGCGACGTCCAGGGCCACGGCGCTGGTGAGCTTGGCGCGAACCCGGCCCAGGCGCTGGTCGAGCATGGCCTTGTAGGCGCGGGCAAGCGACTCGATGTAGAGGCTGCGGCCGCGGTCGATGAGGAGCTTGAGGGTGTTGGCCGCGAGCGGCGCCGCGTTCACGGCGGCGAGCAGCTTGCCCATCACCGCGTGGCGGACGGCCGACGAGAACGCGGGATTGGCCATCACATCGCGGAGCTCGGGGCTGGCGTCGAGCGCCTTGGCAATGGCGTCGAGGGTGGCGCCCACCGGCTCCAGCTGGTTCTGCTCGGCGGCCAGCTCGAGGAGCGCCTTGGCGTAGCGCCGGGCGATCGAGACCGTGATCACGGACGTACTCCCGGGTCGTTCGACCCACTGCGGCAGAGAGCGCGCGGTTTACCCTGCGAGCAGCGGTAGGTCAACGAAGAACCAATCCGCCTGCCCCAACGTGGTGAGCCCGATCGCGGGACCGCGGGTCGTTCGGCCGATGCGGGCGACGACCGGTCGGGCATCCAGGCGGTCCCGAGCACGAACGACCCATGGACCACGGACCACGGACCGCGATTGAGCCCGATCCAACGAGCGACCGGCTGCGCTTGACAGGTCCGGGCTCGAATCTACGTTGGCTCTCGTCGGAAGGACTCGCGGCCGCGAACCCCTCCAGTGCTGGTTTCCCATTCCAATTCTTGGAGGAATTGCCATGTCCGTCGTTCGCTATGACCCGTTCCGCGACCTCTTTGCCTTCTCGGATCAGTTCAACCGCCTCTTCGGCCCCGGCCGGCGCGAGGAAGGTCTCGCCTCCACCAGCTGGCCCGCCGTCGACATCTACGAGGACGCCGAGGGTCTCACCCTCACCGCCGAGCTGCCCGGGCTGGATCCCAAGGCCGTGGACGTGAAGGTGGAGGACCGCGTGCTCACCCTGGCCGGCGAGCGCAAGCTGGAGCGCGAGGAGAAGAAGGAGAACTACCACCGCGTGGAGAGCTGGTCGGGCACGTTCAGCCGCAGCTTCACCCTGCCCGCCAACGTCGACGTGGAGAAGATCCGCGCCGAGCACAAGAACGGCCTGCTGCGCGTGTTCCTGCCCAAGCGCGAAGAGAACAAGCCGCGCAAGATCTCGGTGCAGGTCCACGGCTAACGGCTTCGCTGAAGCGACAACGGGCGCCCCGGGATCTCCCGGCGGCGCCCGTCTTGTTTCGACATATCGAGATGTATCGAGTTACTTGGCGCCCGGCGCGGGGCCCGCGGCCGCGGCGGCAGCGTTGATGGGCGTGACCTTGGCGCCCATCTTGGTGGTGCCCTCGAAGATGGCGCCCTTCTTCACGACGAGCGCCGGGGTCTCGATGGTGCCGAAGACGCGCGCGGTGGACTCGAGCTCCACCAGGTTCTTGGCGTGGACGTCGCCCTGGATTTCGCCGTGAACCACGATGGAGCCCACGTGGATCTGCGCCGAGACCTTGGCCGCCTGGCCAACGGTGAGGTCATCGCTGGTGCGGATCTCGCCGCTGAATTTGCCGTCGATGTGCACCGAGCCCTGGAAGGTGAGCTTGCCCTCGAACTCGCTGCCTGCGCCGAGCAACGTGGCGGTTCCGCCCGCCTGCTTGAATGCGTTCTCTTCCTCGCGCTTGAGCATGGCCATCTTGGGTGTCTCCGGAGTTGAGGCGGCCGCAGGGGTCGCCGGCTTGGATTTGTCGAACAGTCCCATGGTTCCTTCTTCGCCGCGAGCCGTTCGAGATTCCCGCGCGGCCGCGGCGGCGGGTCCTACTTGCGACGCTCGCCGAGCATGTGCTGGATGAGGCGATCGAGCTCTTCATAGGAGCCGAAGCTCAGCTCCACGTGCCCGCTTCCCGCGTGGTCGACGATCTTGCAGCGGGTGCCGAGGGCGCGCTGGAGCCGCTCGGTGAGGTCGCGAACCTGGGGGCTCTCCGCCTTCGGCGCCACCGGCGTCCGCGGCGTGCCCGCCTCGCCCTTGAGCTTGCGCACCAGCCCTTCCGTGGCGCGCACGGAGAGCTTGTGGTGGACCACGTCGAGCGCGGCCTCCTTCATCTTCTTCGGATCCGTGAGCCCGAGCAGCGCACGGGCGTGCCCCATGTTGAGCGAGCCGTCGATGAGCGAGTGCTTGATCTCCACCGGGAGCTGCAGGAGGCGGAGCGCGTTGGCGATGGTCGAGCGATCCTTGCCCACCCGCTGGGCGACCACTTCCTGCGTGAGGTGGTGCTCGTCGATGAGGCGCTTGTAGCCCTCCGCCTCTTCGATGGGGTTCAGGTCCTCGCGCTGGAGGTTCTCGATGAGCGCGAGCTCGAAGCTCTCCGGCTCCGAGACCTCCTTCACGATCGCGGGGATCTCCTTGAGGCCCGCAAGCTGCGCCGCGCGCCAGCGGCGTTCGCCGGCGATGATCTTGTAGCCACCGCCCTGGGCCAGCTTGCGCACCAGGATCGGCTGGATGATGCCCTTCTGCTTCACCGAGGCCGCCAGCTCGTCGAGCTTGGCGGAGTCGAAGTGGCGGCGGGGCTGGTGCTCGTCGCGGTGGACGGCCTCGATGGCCAGGTTGAAGACCTGCGCGCGTGAGGACGCCCCGACCGGGGCGTTCACGGTCGCGACGGGCGCCGAAGCTTGAGGGATGAGCGCGGAGAGGCCGCGGCCGAGGGCAGGACGGCGGGCTTTGTCAGGCTGCATGGTGCCTCGAGAGAATGCGGGACCCGTGCCCCGCAGAACGCGTGGGGGTTCGAATCAGCGAAAGGAAATCTAGGCGACGTCGCGCTGGGGCTCGCGGCCCATGATCTCCCGCGCCAGGGAGAGGTAGGCCTCACAGCCCTTGCTCTTGATGTCGTAGAGCAGGATCGGCTTGCCGTGCGACGGGCACTCCGAGAGCCTCACGTTGCGCGGGACGATCGTCCGGAACACCTGGTTCGGGAAGTGCTTCTGCACCTCGTCGGCGACCTGGTGGGCGATCGAGACCCGGGCGTCGAACATGGTGAGCAGGATGCCGTCGAGCTGAAGCTCCGGGTTGATGCCCTGCTTCACCAGGCCGATGGTCTTCACTAGGTGCGAGAGGCCCTCCAGCGCGTAGTACTCGCACTGCAGGGGGACCACCACCGCATCGCACGCGGCCAGCGAGTTCAGGGTGAGCAGGCCCAGCGACGGCGGGCAGTCGATGACGATGAAGTCGTAGCGATCGCGAACGGAATCGAGGGCCTGGCGCAGGCGCTGCTCGCGCTGCTCCATGGACACCAGCTCGATCTCCGCGCCAGTGAGATCGGGCGTCGCTGGGGCGAGCTGGAGGTAGCGCAGGTCGGTGTCGAGGATGACCTCGTCGAGGGTCTTCTCGCCCACCAGCACGTCATAGATGGTGCCGCGCTCGTAGTCGGCCGTCGTGAAGCCCAGGCCGGATCCGGCGTTGCCCTGGGGATCGATGTCCACGAGCAGGGTGCGGCGCTCGGCAGAAGCCAGGGATGCCGCGAGGTTGATGGCCGTCGTGGTCTTCCCGACGCCGCCCTTTTGGTTCGAAATGGAGAGAATCCGGCCCATGGTGACGCGCCGACCCCCGGTGAAGATGTTGTTTTGCAGCGGTCTGCGGAAATAGCACGGTGCTCCGACACTCACAAACGCGATCGTCGGCCGGCCCACGTTTTCGCCCGGGGGCCTGGCAACTGCCCGCGATCTCTCGTGCGTCGCACCCCGATCGGCACCGCGATCGCGGACCCCGGTCCTGGCCCGCGATCGACGGCGAGCGGACGCCCTACCCCGCCGTTCCACGTGGAACGGCCCGTAGCACCCGACGCTGTCCCATTGCCAGGGGCAGCTCGGCGCTCGCCAGCTCTACCACCTCAAACCCGTGATCGGTCGAGATCTTCCGCGCTTCCGCTTCATCCTCGCGTGGGCCCAGCATGGCCACCACCGCGCCGTTCGGCCGGAGGTAGGGACGCGCAAACGGCAGCACTTCCGCGAGGCTCGTGAACGCCCTCGAGACCACCACGTCGGCTGGATCCAACCCCTCCGCCTCCGCCTCTCCCGCCAAGTGGACGTGGACCGCTTTCCCTTGCGTCAGGCGCAGTTGAGCCAGCGCCATCTTCACGAAGTTGACCTTCTTCGCCACCGAGTCCACCAGGGTCACGCGGAGCCCTGGGCGGGCGATGAGCCAGGGGATCCCGGGCAGGCCCGCGCCGGAACCCAGGTCCAGGACGGAGCGCGTCTCCGCGGGGAGAACCCGAAGCCCAAGCAGCGAATCCAAGAGGTGTTTCACCCGAACCTCGTCGGGCGCCGTGATGCGCGTGAGGTTCAGCTTGGCGTTCCACTTGAGCATCAGGTCGGCGAAGGCCGAGAGCTGCCCCACCTGCCCCGAATGGAGCGGAATGCCCACCGCGCCAGCCTCCTCCAGGAGGCGATCACTCCACGCCTTATCCACAGGCGGGTTCCACGTGGAACAGGGTCAGGCTGCTGAGTTCCCTGGCATTCGCCGAGAGGGTCCCGCTTCCGCACACGTTATGCACAGCCCGCCTCCCCACGGCGCAGACGCGCCAGGTGCACACCCACGACGGCCAGCGCTGCCGTGGTCACGCCCGGCAACGCGCTGGCCTCGGCCAACGTCTTCGGACGCGCCCGGGTGAGCCGCTCCTGAAGCTCGGCCGACAGCCCCGCGAGGCCCAAGAACTCGAAGCCTTCCGGGATCGCCCAACCCAGCTGTCCGGCCACCCGGCTCTGCTCCCGTCCCGCCCGACGCGCATAGCCCGCGTACTTCACCTCGGCCTCGACCTCCTCCAAGTCCACCAGTTCAAGCGAAGGCGCCCCCTCGGGAATCGCGCGCCTCAGCGCCTCCCACCGGGCCTCGGGTCGCGCCAAGAGCTCGGCCAGGGGCACCGGCTTTAGAAACGGCGCCAGGCCCTCTCGCGCGAGCGCCGCGAGCGTCTCGCGGTCCGGAAGCGCCATGGTCGAACCCAAGCGAGCAACTTCGCCGTCGATTCGCGCCCGACGCGCCACCACCCGGCCCGCGTCGCGATCCCCAACCAGACCGAGCGCGCGTCCTTCGCCAGCCAGACGGAGGTCCGCGTTGCCTTCCCGAAGGTGGAGCCGAGCCTCAGACAGCGAGGTGAACATCCGCATCGGCTCCCCGGACTCTCGCGTCACCAGCTCATCGACCAGCACCGCCAGGTGCGCCCGCTCCCGCGCCAGCCCCCAGGCCGGCTCACCCGAAGCCCACCGCGCCGCGTTCACCCCCGCCCAGAAGCCCTGAACCGCAGCTTCCTCGTAGCCGCTGGTGCCGTTGATCTGGCCCGCCAAGAAGAGGCCCGAGTCACCGAGCGCCAGGCGCCGATCGAGCTGCGTGGCCGGGACGTGGTCATACTCCACCGCGTACCCCGGTTGAGCCATCTCCACGCCCTCGAGTCCGGAAATGGTGCGCAGAAAGGCCAGCTGGGCATCGGGCGGCAGCGAGGTCGAGAGCCCGGCCGGATAGACCAGGGGCGACTCCAGGCCCTCCGGCTCCAGAAAGACCGCGTGCCGCTCACGCGCTGCAAACCGGACGACCTTGTCCTCGAGCGAGGGACAGTACCGCGGCCCTCGACCCTCGATCCGCCCCTGGTAGAGCGGCGAGCGATGCAGGCTCCCGCGGACCACCTCGTGCGTCCTGGGCGAGGTATGTGTGAGCCAGCACGGCCGCTGCCGAAGCCGAGGAAATCCAGTGGCTTCCGTCCAAAACGAGAGTGGCCGAGGCGGGTCATCCCCAGGCTGAAGCTCGGTCCGCTCGAAGTCGATCGTCGAGGCCAGGAGCCGCGGCGGCGTGCCCGTCTTGAAACGCCCCAGGCGAAGCCCAAGTGCCCGCAGATCCTCGGAGATACCCCGCGCAGGCGCCTCCCCGACTCGCCCGCCATCCGTCGTGGACTCACCCGTGTGAAGCACCGCCGACAGGAACGTCCCCGTGGTGAGCACCACCGCCCGCCCTTCGACCGCGCCCTCTCGCGCCAGCCGCACGCCCACCACCCGCGAGCCCTCGCGAAGGAGCCCGATCGCACTGTCCTCGATCACCTCGAGGGTCGGTTGGCCCAGCACCACCCGCTGCATCTCCGCCGCGTAGCGCTCCCGATCGCAGAGCACGCGGGTGGCATGGACGGCCGGCCCGCGCGACGCGTTCAGCCGTCGGAACTGGATCCCCGTGGCATCTGCCGCGCGCGCCATCTGACCGCCAAGGGCGTCGAGCTCGCGCACCAGCTGGCTCTTGGCGCTTCCGCCGATCGCGGGATTGCAGCTCATCCGGCCGATGCGCGACCGCTCAGGGACAATCGCAGCCACCCGTCGGCCCAGGCGCGCAGCAGCCAGCGCGGCCTCGATGCCCGCGTGGCCCAGCCCGACGACGATCACGTCCGCCCGCATGCCGCGCCAGATATCACGCGGCGGCCCGGACGCGCCTCACTTGCCAATGCAGAACTGCCGGAACACTCGATCCAGCGCGTCGCCCTCGAGGGCCCGCCCACGCACCGACGCCAACCACGACCGCGCGCGCCCCAGCTCCTCCGCCACCAGCTCCAGCGCACCCTGCTCCGCCGCCCGGCGGATCGCCGCCGACGCTTCCCCAAGTCCCAACGCCTGGCGCTCCACGCCCACCACCAGCGCGTCTTCGCTCCCGGCGCCCAACCGTCGCGACACGGCCTCCCAGAGCGTGTCCAGCCCCGCGCCCGTCCGCGCGCTGATCGCGATGACCTCGTCGGAGATCTTCCGCGCGGGATCGAGATCGCGCTTGCTGGCGAGGTGCAGCCAGCCCGCATCGGGCGGCGGCTCGAGCGCATCGATGGGCGTCACCCAGAGCACCAGGTCCGCGCGCTCGGCAGCGGCCTGACCCACGGCGATTCCCCGCGCCTCCACGCCCGACGCCTCGCGCCAGCCCGCGGTGTCCACCAGCCGCAACGGGAGCCCCCCTCGCTCGCAGTCCGCCGTGACCAGATCGCGCGTCGTGCCCGGCAGCGCATCCACCAACGCGCGCTCTTCCCCCACCAGGGCATTGAGCAGGCTCGACTTCCCCGCGTTCACCGGTCCGGCGAGCACCACCTCGCTGCGCACGAAGAGCCGACGCCCCTGTGCAAACGTCGACGCCAGCGCCTCCAGCTCGCCCGCGACCATCGACATCGCCTCGACCAGCCCCGCCTCCGCCCCTTCCGCTTCGGCCGGGAAGTCGAGCAGCCCTTCCACGCGCCCCTGGAGATCGAGGACGGCGTCTTCAAGCTGGTCCAGCTTTTCCGAGAGCGACCCGCCGAGCCCACGCGCCGCAACCCGGAGCGCGCGCCCGCTCTGGGCCGCGATGAGCTGGGCGACCGACTCGGCCTGAACCAGGTCGAGCTTGCCATTCACGAACGCCCGCTGCGTGAACTCGCCCGGCTCCGCCAGCCGCGCACCGCACGCCAAGGCCGCCGCGAGCAGCTCCTGCGTCGCCCGCCCGCCGTGCCCGTGAAGCTCGAGCACGTCCTCGCCGGTGTACGACGCAGGCCCGGGAAATGGCAGCACCAGCCCTGAATCGAAGGCATCGCCCTCGCGGACGAAGCGCGCGAAGAACGCCTTCCGCGGCTCGAGCCTCTCCGGCCAGCGGGCGCAGAGCATGCGGCCGATGGAAAAGGCCTCGGATCCGGAGAGCCGGACGATGCCCACCGCCGCAGGACCGGGCGCAGTCGCCGGCGCGACGATGGTGTCGGAGGCCTTCACGCCTTGTCGGGCTCGTCGCCGTCGAAGTCGCGCCCGCGCGCGGCCTGCTCCAGCTCCGCGCGGTGCTTCTCGATGTACGCGTCGACGTCAGCTTCCTTCACGCCCGTGTCGCGCAGCACACCCTGGTACAGCGCCAGGTACTGCGGCGAGTCCCCCGAGAGCTTCAGCGACACCTTGAGGATCGCCGCCGAGCGCAACGGATCTTTGGCCTTCTTCACCGGCATGGCGCTAGACCTCGACGGTCAACCGGCGGTGGATCCCCTCGCCCTCCGCACGCACCCGCGCGCCCGCGCCCTGGAGCGCCGCCTGCAAGCTGCGCAGCGGCGCCGGCACCGGGCCCACCCACACCGTTCCGCCCAGCTTCTTGGCCTTGGCGATGAGCTCCTCGGCCATGGCCTTCACGGCCGGATCCACGTCGCCCACCGGCATGGGCGCGCTCTCGGCCACGGGCTCGCCCGCCACCTCCACGAACACCCACTTGCGCCCCGCCTCTTCGCGGTTGATGGCCTTGTTCACCAGGTAGGTGATCGATTCCGCCACCCCGCCGCGGCGGCCCCGACCCAGCGCCTCGCCACCCTTCGTGGCCTTCACGCCCACGTGGATGCCGTCGGCGCGGTCGTCGACGGTGAGCTCCGCGGTCACGCCCATGCGCTCCAGGATGCCGCCCACCAGCTCGCGCGCGGCAGCGGCCTTCTCGGGGTTGGGCGCCGGCGAGGGCGCGGGCTCGGAAGCGGGCGGAGCATTCGGCGTGGTGGGATCCATGCGGTCCTCAGATCGAGATGGGATCAGGCGTGGGCGAGGTCAGTCACTTTTTTCTTGCCGTCGTTCGGCGGCCGGGCGGCAGGGTAGCGCTTTCGCAGCCACAGCTGCTGGATGATGTTCAGAAGGTTGTTGAACACGTAGTAGAGCGACAGCCCCGCCGGCAGGTTCAACATGAAGACGCCGAACATCACGGGCATCACGTAGCGCATCATCTTCTGCTGCATCGGGTCGCCCATCGCGGGCATCATCGACTGGCTCGCGAACATCGACACGATGAGCAGCACGGGCAGCACATACGTGTGGTCCTGCGCCGAGAGGTCGTTGATCCAGCCGTGGATGAACGGCTGCCGGTAGATGTCGAAGGCGAACTCGAGCAGCCGGTACAGACCCCAGAAGATCGGCAGCTGAATCAGCAGCGGGAAGCAGCCCGAGAGCGGGTTCACGCCGCTCTGCTGGTACAGCTTCATCGTCTCCAGGTTCTGCCGCTCCTTGTCGTCCTTGTACTTCTCCTTGATCGCCTCCATCTGCGGCTGGAGCTTGCGCATCCGCTCCGCCTGGCCCATCTGCTTCATGGTCAGGGGCAGGGTGGCGACCTTCACCAGCAAGGTGAGCAGGATGATGTCCGCGCCCCAGTTCGCCACGATGGAGTGCAGGAAGCGCAGCGCGGCGAGCAGCACCACCGCGATGATCTCCACGAAGCCGTACTCCACCGCCTGGGTGAGCTGCGGCGCCGCGCCCTTGAGCTGGGGCATGCTCGCGCCCGCAGTCTCCAGCGCCTCCTTCAGCTTCGGCCCGGTGAAGATGCCGTAGGTGCGCACGCTCGACGCGCCCGGCGCCAGCGACTCGGCCACGCTGATGTCCGCCTGGCGCACGCCGTCCTCGGCGTTGGAGAGCGTCACCGTCGCCGGCGTCGCCGACACCGGGTAGAACGCCAGCAGGAAGTACTGCTCGTCGATACCCGCGAAGTGCAGCTGGCCCGTGTAGTGGTTGGGCTGGCCGTCCTTGTTCTTGTCCTGGCGCTGGGTGTTGGTGTCGATCCGCGCGATCGGACGGCGCTGGTTGATGGGCCCGCGGCTGAGGAACCCGCCCGTCTTCTCCGAGCCCGGCTTCACGAACGTGCCCAGGTTGAAGTCCAGGTTGCCCGCGAGCGTGCCCGTGCCGCCGTTGCGCAGCTCCACCGCGAGCGCCACGTCGTAGCCGTTGGGCGCCACCGTGTAGCGCTTGACGATGGTGAGGTCGCCCACCTTGCCTGTGAAGGTCACCGCGTCGTCGGTCTTCTCCACCGAGTAGGGAAGGTCGGCGGGAATCGCCGGCAGGCCGCCGTTGCTGGTGGTGGTGAAGGGCAGGGCCTGGCCGGGCTGGGTCTGGACGAGATCCACCTGCTCGACCTGGCCATCCACCGTGCGCTTGAACTGCTCACCCTTGAGCACCGCGCTCTTGAGCACGCCGCCGTAGCTGGAGAACACCAGGTGCCGCGCGGCCGAGTCGAACTCCACCAGCTGCTCGGGCGGCTTGGGCGCACCCGGCGTCGGCGCGGGGACATTCGCGGCCAGCGTCGGCGTCCCCGGGGTGGCACCGGGCGCAGGGGCCGCAGCGCCACCGTCGACGATCTGCGCCACCTCGCCGCCGTCGGGCAAGGCGCCCGCAGGCACCTTGGGCATGAAGAACTTCTGCCAGACGAAGATCAGCGCGGTGCAGAGCACCACCGCCAGGTAGAGCCGGGTGTTGTCCTGCTGGTTGTTCACGGGTGGGCCTCGTTCCTATGGCCGGCGCCCAGGGCGCGGCGCGGCGGCACAGGGTCGAGCCCGCCTCGGCAGAAGGGTTGGCAACGTAAGATGCGCCAGGCCGCGAGCAAGCTGCCCTTCGCCGCGCCGTGGACGCTGATCGCCTCGCGCGCGTAGTGCGAGCACGAGGGGTGGAACCGGCAGGCCGGCGGCAGGAGCGGACTCAGCAGACGCTGATAGAGCGCGATGAGCTTGTCGAGCAGCTGGGCGACCATGCGGCCCTCATGACGTCGACGGCCCGCCTTTGGGCGCGGGCTTGCTCATAACATTCGGCCGGGCAAGGAGCTTCGCTTTCAGGGCCCGGCCCAGCTTCTCCAGGTCCTTCACGATGGCCGCGAAGCCCGCCTCGCCGGTCCCCGGCCGGGCGATCACCACCACCTCCACGCCCTCGGGCAGGAACCCCTGGTGCTTGCGGAAGGCCTCGCGAATCCACCGCTTGACCCGGCTGCGGACCACCGAGTTCCCGACCTTGGTCGAGACGGTGATCCCCAGCCGCCGCCCGCGCTTGCCCGGCTTGGCCAGGGCGGTCAGCCACTGGCCCTGGGCCTTGGTGCCCTTGCCCTGGACGTCCAGGAATTCCCGGCGCTTGCGCAACCGGGCCGACTTGGGCCAGCCCTCGCCGGGCATGCGGCTACTTCTTGTACGAAGAGACGACCAGGCGCTTGCGGCCCTTGGCGATGCGGCGCTTGAGCACGGTGCGGCCCTGCTTGGTGGCGTTGCGCTTGCGGAACCCGTGGGCCCGGTTGCGGCGGATCTTGCTCGGCTGATAGGTGCGCTTCACGACTGACTCCTTCCGGATGATTCGCCCAACTCGGGCGCGCGCGAACCGTCGGAAGCGGTCGGGGGCTTGCCTGCCCCGGGCGCGAAAAAGCGGCGAATCCAACCCGAAGTGGGCCTTTGTTGTCAAGCCTTTCCACGCGCTGCGTCGAGGACCCTGTCTGATCGGAAGGGATATTTCCTGATACATCACGTTCGCGCCCAAAAGCCCGGCCGGATCAGGAACTTGAACGCAGTTGTTGATCCGCGTCGGCGGCTTGGTCTACACAGCCCAAACGCGGCCCACCGGCTGCGCCGGGAGAGGGCCCGAACAGTGGGTGAGCAACTCTGGCAGACCGTGCTGGACAGGCTCCGTTCGCGGGTCAACGCCTACACCTACAGTTGGATCGCCCGCATCGAGTCCGCCGAGGTGCAGGGGCAGATGCTCCTCCTCCGGCTCCCCGACAAGTTCATGCGGGACTGGGTCGACGAGCACTACCGCGAGCTGCTCACCGACGAGGTGGCCACCGTGCTCGGTCGGCCGCTGAACCTGGCCTATGAAGTGTCCGGGCAGGCGATGCAGGCAGGGCAGGGCAGCCTGAAGGCGCCTTCCCAGCAGCAGGCCGCGTTCGTGGTGCAGCCGGCGCGCGCGACGGTGCAATCCCGGCTCAACGAACGTTTTACTTTTGAAACCTTCGTCGTTGCGAATTCAAACCAGCTCGCGACGGCCGCGGCAGAAGCCGTCGCCAACAATCCCGGCCGTTCGTACAACCCGCTCTATGTCCACGGCGGTACGGGCCTGGGCAAGACGCACCTCCTCCACGCCATCGGCAACCGGGTGCTGCAGCGCAATCCCAACGCGCGCATCGCCTACGTGTCGAGCGAGGAGTTCACCAACGAGTTCATCGCGCGCGTGCGCGACAACCGCATGCACGAGTTCCGGCTCAAGTACCGGGACATCGACGTGCTCCTCCTCGACGACGTTCAATTCTTTGGAAAGAAGGAAGGTACTCAGGAGGAATTGTTCCACACTTTCAACGCGCTCCACGACAACAAGAAGGCCATCATCCTCACCAGCGACACGCTGCCGGTGGAGATCCCGGGCCTCGAGCCGCGCTTGAAGAGCCGCTTCCAGATGGGCCTCATCGCCGACATCCAGGAGCCCGATCTGGAGATGCGCTGCGCCATCTTGAAGAAGAAGGCCCAGCAAGAGCAGGTGCAGCTCCCCGACGGCGTGGCGCTCTTCATTGCCCAGCGCATCCAACACAATGTCCGCGAGCTCGAAGGCGCCTTGATCAAGGTCGCCGCGGTGCACTCGCTGACCAACCAGCCCATCTCCGCCGAGCTGGCTCAACAGGTCCTGCGCGACATCATGCCCGCGCCGCGGCCGCTCGATGCCGAAGAGATCCAGCGGCTGGTTGCACGTTATTTCAAAGTATCGGTCGACGAGCTCCGCCAGGATCGTCGCCACAAGCAGCTCGCGCACGCGCGCCAGGTGGCGATGTTCCTTTGCCGCAAGCTGACCCGCGCCTCGTACCCGGAGATCGGCGACCGCTTCAACAAGGACCACACCACCGTCCTGGCCGCGGTTCGCAAGATCGAAAAGCTCAAAGACACCGACGCCTCGCTCAAGCGGCAGCTGGAAGAGCTCGAGGCGCAGTTGGTGGTTGCCTAACAGTCGATTATTTTCACAAGCCTTCTCGCCCGCGCGTCAGCCGGGCAGCCCACTCTGGGAAGGCTTCGCCATGCTCAAGCTCCGCTTCGCCGTCGTCGCACTCGCCCTGGGCGCGTTCGCCTGCGGCTCGCCCGTCTCCGAGACCTCGAGCAGCTCCGGCACCACCGGCCTGCTGCACACCACCGGCGGCAACGGAAATGGCAATGGGAGTGGCAATGGGAGTGGCAACGGCAGCGGCAGCAGCGCCAGCGTGAGCGGCTCGGCCAGCGGATCCGGATCCAACAGCGGATCCAGCGGCAGCATCGAAGGAACCAGCGGCTCGAGCAGCGCGTCGTCGACCGACGGCACCAGCTCCTCCAGCTCCAGCAACTCCGGCTCGAGCGGGACGTCGAGCGTGAACGCGTCGAGCTCCTCGTCGTCGAGCAGCTCGAGCAGCACCGGCACCAGCTCCTCGAGCGGCAGCTCCAGCGCGAGCAGCAGCAGCTCCAGCTCCACGGGGACCAGCGGCGGCACCACCGGCAGCGCGCCCGCGAACGACCTCTGTGCGAACGCGCTCCCGCTTCAGAACGGCGTGGTGGTGAGCGGCAACACCCTCGGCGCGAGCGACGACTACAACTTCAAGAACACCACTTGCACCGGCACCTTCACCGCCGGCGGCGACGTGGTCTATTCGTTCACGCCCTCGGTCGCGGCGACGTACACCTTCACCCTCACCCCCAACGGCTGGGACGGCGAGCTCTACCTCTTGCCCGACTGCGCCAGCGCCGGCGCGGGCATGACCTCGTGCCTGGTGGGGGCGGACGCGAACAGCGTGGGCGGCGTCGAGACGGTCACCCTCGCGCTCTCGGCGAACGTGACCTACTTCGTGGTCGTGGACAGCTACGCCCAGAACGTGGGCGGCAGCTTCACGCTCTCGGTGACGGCGCCGCTGGTGAGCGCCTGCCAGAGCGCGGCGCCGCTCTCGGTGCACCTGCCCGGCGACTCGATCACTTTCAGCGGCGCGACCGCTGGCCTCAACAGCGCCAACGACAGCCCCGTCTGCGCCGGCTATGGGCCCGAGGTGGCGTACCTGCTCCAGCCCACGGCGAACGTGCTGGCCACGGTGCACGTTGCCTCCACCGCGCTTCCGGACGGCGGCGGCTACATCCCGGTGGCCTACATCCAGCAGCCCTGCGGCTTCGAGCAGCAGGAGCTCGGCTGCGCGGGTGGCAACGTCCCCGGCGACGCCATCGACTTCGAGGCCAACAACCTCCAGGCCGGTCAGACCTACGTGCTGTGGATCGACTCGCGGCAGACCACCGAGGGCCCCTTCAGCGCCACCGTGAGTTTCTCCGCGCCGGTCCCGCCGCCGGGCAACGACAACTGCGAGGGCACCGTGCCCACCATCAACCTCACCCCGACGACCGATGGAGGCCTGTCCGGCGTCGCGCCCTACACCTCCACCTGGGCCGACGACACCACCACCGAGCCCACGGACGCCGACTGCTTCGGCTTCGCCAACGGCGCGGACGTGGTGATGGCCATCGCGGTGCCGGCGCCGGTGCCGAGCCTCACGGTCACCACCACCGGCGCGACGCTCTACCAGTCGCTCTTCCTGCGCGAGGGCCCGACGTGCACCGACCAGCAGGGCCCGGATGGCGGCGTGGGCGGCGACCTGGGCTGCACCGAGTTCTCGCCGCTCGTGACCGGTCCGCTCGCGGCCGGCACGTACTACTTGTGGATCGACGGACCGGGGCAGGGCACGGTCACCGTCACCAGTCCCTGATTCGAGGCCTTCGTCAGCGCGACTTGTCCCCAACTTCACGGTGGGAAAGTTGTGCGCTGGTCAGCGCGCGCATCGACTTGAACGACCCGTGGCATGTTGAAAAGCCTGTTCGTAACGGCCCGTTCACTGTGGGAACGAATCATGGCTCTGTGGGGAAATGTCAGGGGGCAGGCGCGTTGACGCGCAGTTTGCGCCTTGCTACACACCGTCGCGCCGTGTTTATCCAGAGGGCGACGGCGCAAGTTCGGCAACTGTTTCCGCACCTTGCCGAGTTCGTCCACAACCCGGCGAAGCCTATCGGCTGCTTCTGATCAAACAATAGATCTATTTCCTGATCTATGAAGAAGGGATTGAAGCATGGAGCTCAAGATCGCCGTCGATGAGCTGTCCAAAGCTCTCTTCCGCGCTCAGGGCATCGTGGATCGCAAGACCACCATGCCCATCCTGGCCAACGTGCTCCTCTCGGCTTCGAAAGAGGGCCGCCTCAAGGTCACCGCCTTCGACCTCGACATTGGTGTCGTCTCCGAGCATCCCGCCGAGGTGATCAAGGAAGGCGAGATCACCCTCCAGGCCCGCACGCTCTTCGACATCGTGAAGAACCTGCCCGAGGCCTCGGTGACCCTGCGCAAGCAGGAGAACCATTACGTCGAGCTCCAGAGCGGCCAGGCCACGTTCCGCATCGTGGGCATGAGCGCCGACCAGTACCCGCCGCTCCCCAAGGAAGAGAAGGCCGCGCTGGCCAAGGTGGACGGCAAGGCGCTGCTCGCGCTCATCGAGAAGACCAGCTTCGCCATCTCCACCGACGAGACGCGCTACGTGCTCAACGGCGTGTACCTGGAGGCCAGCGACGGCACCGCGCGGATGGTGGCGACGGATGGTCACCGGCTCGCGTTGGCGGAGGCCAAGCTGGGCCCGGACTTCAAGCTCAAGCGCGGGGTGATCGTGCCGCGCAAGGGGCTCTTCGAGCTCAAGCGGCTGCTCGAGGAGGCGCCCGACGCCGAGGTGCACCTGGGCTTCGCCGAGGCGAGCGGCATCTTCCGCAAGCCGGGCCTGTCGATGGTGATGCGGCTCATCGACGGCCAGTTCCCGGAGTACCAGCAGGTCATCCCCAAGGTCGCCGAGCGCGCGCTGCACCTCCAGAAGGTGAAGCTGCTCGAGACCCTGAAGCGCGTGAGCCTGCTCTCCGCCGAGAAGGCGCACGCGGTGAAGCTGCAGCTCGTGGACGGGGCGCTGAAGATCACCAGCCAGAACCCCGAGCTCGGCGAGGCGAAGGAAGAGCTGCCCGTCGACTACACGGGCAAGGCGCTCTCCATCGGCTTCAACGCGCGCTACCTGATCGACGGGCTGCAGGCGCTCGAAGGCGAAGACGTGCGCTTCGAGCTCGGCGACGACTCGAGCCCGGGCGTGCTGCGGCCGGCGACGGGGCAGGGCTACACCGCCGTCATCATGCCCATGCGCATCTGAGGCGCGTGATGATCTCCGAGCAGGATTTCCGGAAGATTGCCGACGAGGAGCTCAAGGCGCTCTCGCGCAAGCTCGACGTGTACGCCGAGCTCAGCGTCGACTTCGCCAACGAGACGCTCACCGTCGAGTTCGATGACGGCGACAAGTTCGTGATCAACGAGCAGGGCGCCTCCCGGCAGATCTGGTTTGCGGCGGCGTTCCAGGCGGCGCACTTCGACTGGGACGGCTCGAGTTGGAAGGACAGCAAGACCGGCGAGGCGCTGCGCGCCCGCGTGGGTCGCGACGTGGGCAAGAAGATCGGCAAGCCCGTCGCGCTGTAGCAATATCAGGATATATCGCTAAACGCGCTCGGTCGGATCGTGGCCATGATCGCCGACGTGCAGAAGCTCGGCCGCGGCGGCGCGGTGCAGCTTCGACTCCAGCGCCTCCAACCCGCCCGTCTCCGGACCCTGGGCGAAGCGAACGGCGAGGATGCGAACGCGCTCACGGGCGTCGTCGAAGCGGGCGCGAGAGAGCTCCCCGCGCTCGACCGCATTGGCCACGGCCTCGATGCACGCGCGCTGCACGTGCGCGTGGTGGCAGACCAGGAAGAGATCCACGCCCGCGGCCACGGCCTTCACGCACGAGCTCGGCAGGTCGAAGTGATCCGCGATGCCCTTCATCTCCATGTCGTCGGAGACGATCAGCCCACCGAAGCCGAGCTCCTCGCGCAGCAGGCCCTGGAGAACGCGCTGGCTCATGGTGGCGGGGACGCCTGGATCCAGCGCTTCGAACACCACGTGCGCGGTCATGATGCTCGCCAGATTCGCGCGCGCGTAGGCCTTGAAGGGCGCGAGCTCGATCTCGCGAAGCCGCGAGAGCGCATGCGGCAGGGTCGGCAAATCCTTGTGCGAGTCCTGGTGGGTGTCGCCGTGGCCGGGGAAGTGCTTGCCGCAGCTCGCGACGCCCTCCGCTTCCATCGCCGCCGCGAGCGCCACGCCCAGCTCGGCCACGCGCGCCGGCTCGCGCGAGAACGAGCGGTCGGCGATGACGGGATTCTTCGGATTGGTGTCGACGTCGAGCACCGGCGCGAAGTCCCAATCGAAGCCCACCGCGCGCACCTCACGCGCGAGCAGGGCGCCGGCCATCTCCGCGGCCTTCGGGCCACCTTGCGACAAGTCGCGCATCGACGGCAGCGCGGTGAACGGCGCGCCGCGAAGCCGAGCCACGCGTCCGCCTTCTTGATCGACTGCACACAAGAAATTGCGATGGGCGCGCCTCTTCAATGCGCGGTTGAGCGCGAGCGTCTGCTCGGGCGACTCGATGTTGCGCTTGAAGAGGATGGCGCCGGCGATGCCCTGGTCGATGAGCGCTTCCAGATCGCGATCGGGTTGCGGTCCAGGAAAGCCGACCACGAAGAGCGCCGCGGCCTGCCGAAGCGTTTCAGGAGAAGCCATTCGCGGAGCGTGCCACTTCGATCACGGCTTGGCCAGCAGCGTGCCCTCGAAGAAGAAGATGGCAATCGCGAGCACCAGCAGCGCGGTCCAAGCGGGCGTCTGGCGCTTCTCCGCCTCGGGCGCAGCGCCGGACACCGTCTTCGTGCCCTCGCCGAAGTGCGCCACCAGCTCCGCTTGATCGATCCGAGCCAGGTCCGACTCGGACGGATCCACGTTCACCGCGAAGTCCAGGCTGCCCGCGAGCGCGGGCGGCGCATTCGCGGGCAACACGACCGAATACATCCCGGGCACGTCGGTCTGGGCCACCTGCAGCGGCGACTCGCCTTGCGCCGGCACCAGCGGACGCGGCTTGCCATCCGGTCCGGTGACGCCAGAGGGCTGCGCGCCGGCGAGGGGCTTCACGTCGAGCGCGTGCGCCTCGCCGATGCGCGTCGGCTTGCTCGACTGCTCCTCGAGCGCGCCCGCGAGATGCCCGGAGAGCCGCTGCAGCAGCGGGAGGAACGAGGTGCGAATGGGCAGGTCCGTCCAGCTGCGATCGACCGTCGTCGTATCGAGCACGATCCGACCGGATCCGCGCTGCACCTCGACCAGCGCCGGCGCGCCGTCGTCGTAGCTCGCGAGGGTAGTGAGCGCCGGGCCGTTCGACTCGAGCAGGAAGTACTTGTAGGTGCGCGCACTGGTGAGCCCTTCTCGCGCATCGCCCTGGAAGACGGCGAGCGCCGGATGGCTCCACAGCACCTGCGCGAAATGAGCCGCGCGCTCTTCGGCACCGGGTGCGCCGCGCTCGGCCGCCGTCTTCACCAGGCGCAGTGGTCGCGGCAGCACGGGCCCGAGTGCGGCGTTGAAGCCGTCGGGATCGCCGTTGGGCCCGACGGCGTTCTGTCCGAGCGCGATGAACAAGCCGCCGCCTTGATCCACGAAGCTCTTGAGCTCGGCCACGCGCGGTGGAGGCAGCGGCGGCACGTCCACGAGGAAGACAGCGTCGATGCCAGGCGGCATGGGCGCGCTGCTGAAGGTGTCGACATCGATGTTGGTCGCGTGCACGGGCGAGCCGGGCGCAGCGAGCGCGGTGTCGACGAAGAACGCGGCGTCCTGGAACCGCAAGCTCGCCGGCGCGCCATCGACGACGAGCACGTTGATCTGTCGCGGCACCCGGAGCACGAAGTGGCGCACGTCGTCGGCGGTGAGCGCGTCGGGCGCGAGCTCGACGGATCCGTGGATCACCCCGCCTTCCGCGAAGCGGTAGCTCAGCGTCTTCTGCGCGGTGCCGCGCGCGGGCACGCTCACCGAGCCCTTGGTGACGCGCTTGCCCTCGATCTTCAGCGACACATCGCGCTCCATCGGCGTGTTGCCGCTGTTGCGAACCGTCATCGTGAACGCGTAGCCGCGCGCACCGAGGGCTGGCTCGGGCTCGATGTGCACGTCGGTGACCGCGGCGTTGGGCAGCTCCTGGGCGCCGTGTGCGGCGTCGAGGAAGACGACCTCAGGCTTCACCTCGCCCTTGGGCGTGGTCACCACCGGCGCGGGCGTGTCGAGGCGCAGGCTGTTCGCGGTGAGATCCGAGGCGAAGAAGATCCGCTTGCTCGCGACCGGCGACTCCGCGAGCGCAGCCGCTGCCGCTTGCAGACACGCGGATCCATCCGCGGGCGCGAACGTGGGCTCCGCGCTGTCGATGATCCTGCGCGCCGCGGCGCGGTCGAAGCTCGGCGCCGTCGGCGGCGTGAACGGCTGCTTGCAGACGACCACCGTGACCGGCTCTTCGGGCGTGAGGCTCGCGAGCACGTCGCGCGCGAGGATCTGCGCGCTGGCAAAGAGCGACTGGCCATTCAGCTCGGTGCGCATCGACATCGACGCATCGAGCACGATCGCCGTCGCGGCCGGACCCTTGGGCGTCGCGTTCGCCGTCTTGGCCACCGCGCGATGCGGCCGCGCGAGCGCGATGGGAATCGCGAGGAAGAGCAGGGTGCGCAGCGTGTAGAGGATGATCCGCCGCAAGCGCAGTCGACTCGCGGCGCGCTTTCGAGAGCGCAGCACGAAGTCGATGGCCGCGAACTTGAGCGGCCGCGCCTTCCGACGATCGAACAGGTGCACCAGCAGCGGGATGGCGGCCGCCAGCGCGCCCCACAAGAAGAGCGGGTGCTCGAACTCCATCAGAACCCCCGCCCGCCGGAGCCGGCCGCGCGCTCGCGCCGGGCCAGGAAGTTCACGAGCAGCTTGTCGAGCTCGGCGTCGCTGCGCACCTGCTCGTAGTCCACGCTGTTCTCGCGGCAGGCGCGCTTGGTGCCGTCGATGAACAGCTGCAGCTCCTCGAGGTACGACTCGCGGATCTCTGCGGGATGCGCCTGCAGCTGGCGCGCGTCCTCCATCGACATGAACAGCGTCGGGTCGTCGTACGGAAACGTGAGCTCGGCCTTGTCCAGGATGTGGAAGACGGAGAGCTCGTTCTTCAAATGGCGGAGCTGGAAGAGCCGCTTCAGTGCCTGCTCGTTCGGATCAAATAGATCCGAAAAGAGCATCACCGCAGCGCGACGACGGGCCTTCTCGCTGAGCTCATCCGCGGCGCGCGCGAGATCCGTCTGACCTTCGGGCTTGAGCGAGCCGAGGATCTCCAGCACGGCGTTCAAGTGTCCGGCGGCGGCGCGCGGCGGCAGGTAGTGCGTCTTGTCGCCCTGGAAAACCACGAGGCCGACCGCGTCCTGTTGGCGGACGAGCAGGTACGCCATGGCGGCCGCGAGCGTGCAAGCGATGTCGAGCTTGGAGAGCTCGCCGCTCGAGAAGCCCATCGACGCCGACGCGTCCACCGCCAGGAAGCAGCGCAGGTTCGTTTCGTGCTCGAAGCGCTTCACGTAGTACTTGTCGAACTTGCCGAACGCCTTCCAGTCGATGTGACGGATCTCGTCGCCGGGCGCGTACTCCTTGTGCTCCGCGAACTCCACGCTCTGACCCTGGTGGGGCGAGCGGTGCAGGCCCGTGAGCACGCCTTCGACCACGCCCTTCGCCCGCAGCTTGAGCTGCGCGATGCGCTCGGTGAGCTGGGGCTGGAGCAGGCTGCGCTGGGCGTCCATCGAGATATATCGCTAAGTCTTGGCGGCCTCGAGCAGCCGATCCACGATCACGCCGGAGCTGATGCCTTCCGCCTCGGCGTGGAAGTTGGTGAGCACGCGGTGGCGGAGCACGGGCTTGGCCACGGCGCGGATGTCTTCGATGCTCGCCGCAAACCGGCCGTCCAGCACCGCACGCGCCTTCGCGGCCACGACGAGGAACTGGCTCGCGCGCGGCCCCGCGCCCCAGGCGAGGAACTCGTTCACGAAGCTGGGCACGCCGTCGGTCTTGGGCCGGCTCATGCGCACCAGCTCGACCGCGTACTTCACCACGTGATCCGCCACGGGCACGCGCCGCACCAGCTCCTGCAGCGGCAGGATGTCCTCGGGCGTCAAAACCTTTTCGAGGGTGGGCTGGGTCGCGCCGGTCGTCGCCTTCACGATCGCCTCTTCTTCCGCCGCGCTCGGATAGCCGACGTCGATGAGGAACATGAAGCGGTCGAGCTGCGCCTCGGGAAGCGGATACGTGCCTTCCTGCTCGATGGGGTTCTGGGTGGCGAAGACCAGGAACGGCGGCGCGAGCGGGTAGGTGCGGCCGCCCGCGGACACGCGGCTCTCGGCCATGGCCTGAAGCAGCGCGGCCTGGGTCTTGGGCGGGGTGCGGTTCACCTCATCGGCGAGGACGATGTTCGCGAAGAGCGGCCCCTTCACGAAGCGGAACTCGCGCTTACCCGTGGTGCGATCCTCTTCGAGGATGTCCGTGCCGGTGATGTCGCTCGGCATCAGGTCGGGCGTGAACTGAATTCTGTTAAACGAAAGGTTAAGAACGTCCGCGAGCGTGCTGATGAGCAGCGTCTTGGCCAGCCCGGGCACGCCCACGAACAAGCAGTGTCCGCGGGCGAAGAGCGAGATGAGCAGGTGCTCCACCACGTGCTTCTGGCCCACGATGCGCTTCTCGATCTCGCGCTCCACGCGGGCGCGGGCGTCGGCCAGGCGCTTCACGGCCTCGAGGTCGCCGCCGAACTCCACCGCGCGCTGCAGCTCCGTCGTCACGAACATGCTCCGTCGAAAAGGGGGACAACTCTAACGCGTGCCTGGCTCTCTGTCGGGGACCTGCGCGGCCCCTTCGTCGAGCTCCAAGCGCAGCTCCTGGTGCTCGCCTGGCTTCAGCTCGAGCTCCAGCTCCTTGCGCAACCCGCGCTCGTCGTTCGTGAGCACGAGCTTGTGCTTGCCTGCTGGCAGCTCGATCACCGTGGGCGTGGTGCGGCCGAGCGGCTTTCCGTCGACGATCACGCTCGCGTACGGGTGTGAGGCCAGCATCAGCGAGGGCTGATCGTCACCGCTGCCGTTCGGCGCGCCGGGTGCGCCTTCCTTGCGCTCGGCCAGCACGGCCACGATCTTGCGCTCCCGCTCCTCGAGCTGCGGCTCCTTGAGCTTCTCGTACGCTTCCTCGAGGCCCACGTGGAGGCGCGGATCGAACGGATCCGTGTCGATGCCCGCGAGGAGCGCGTCGCGCGCGTTCGCGTAGTCGCCGAGCTTGATGAGCACCAGGCCGAGGTAGAGCTCGGTCAGCTCGCGTCGCGGCGAGTGCTTGAGGCTCTCGGTAAGGATCTTCCTGGCCGGCTCGAACTGCTTCGAATCGTAGAGCGCGGCGGCGTAGCGGCTGGCGAGCTGCTCGGATCCGGATTCCTTGGGCCAGGCCTTGCCGAACTCCTCGATCGCGGCGCGCAGGTGGTGGCGCTGGAAGAGCAGGCCGCCGAGGTGGGCAAACTTTCGCGCCTCGGGATCGCGCACGTCCTGGAAGTCGACGAGCTCCGTGGCCTCCACGCTGTCGCTGGGCTTCTTCTTCCTTTCCTCGGCGCCCTTGAAGGTGATGGGCGCATCGCCGCCGCCGGGATCGCCCGGGTACTTGCGGCTGGCGAGGTAGGCCTTCCAGTCGCCGACGAACTTCTCGAAGGGCGCGTGGTACGCATGCGAGACGGCGTCCTGGTAGCTCTCGCCGTGCTTCAAGTTCGCGATGATCGAATTCCACATCGCGGTGCCGCCCTTCTGCTTCAAGAACTCGATGGCGTGGAACACCTCGGCGAACGCGGTGACGGCCTGCTCTTGCGAGGGCAAGAGCGCCATCGAGGGGTGCATCTGCTCGAAGGTGACGAGGTTCTTCGACTTCACCGCCTGGCCGAGCATGTACTCGGAGTACGCCGTGCCGGCCTGCCCGCCCTCGCCGCGCCAACGCGTCTCTTCGAACTTGGCCAGGCCTTCGTGCAGCCAGATGGGCACGGTGTTGCGGCTCTTCATCGACACCACGAAGTGCACGAACTCGTGGTTGAGCGTGTCGCGCCACTCGTAGCCGCGCACGAGGGCGCGCGGGGTGATCACCATCAGCCGGTTGAACTTGCAGATGGCGATGGTGCCGGTGGTCTGGATCTGCTGCAGCGTGAGCGTGGAGAGCTTCGCGAGCGCCTTGTCGTCGGGGAGGATCTCCACGCGGATCCGACCGGGCGGCGTGAAATCAAAATCCTTCTGGAGCGCGGCGTAGGCGTTCTCGAGCGTCTCCAGCGCGTAGCTGGCGAGCACCTCGTCCTTGCCGGGCGGATAGTAGAGATCGAAGTGCGCGCTCTTCTGGACGAGGTCGTGCTCGGTCTCGGCGTACGCGTCGGCGGCGAGCTGGCCGTAGCCACCCGGCCGCTGATCCGCGCCGGCCTTCTTGTAGAGCTCCAGCGCGTCGGCGTAGCGACCCTCGTAGAACGCGACCTTCGCCTGCAGCAGCATGAGCCCTTGCTGATCCGACTTTACCTTCTGGTTAAGTTCGTCGAGCGCCGCGTGCGCGCCGACCACGTCCCAGGCGTCGAGATCCGCCTCGATCTTCTCGACCAGATCGCGCACCTCGGCAGGCACGGTGACCGCAGGCTCGCCGGACTCGGAGGCCTCGTCGGACACCGGCGCGACGTCGCTCTGCGCCAGCGCCACGGCAGGCACGAAGAGCATCGCGATGGAGAGCAGCCGCCTCACTTCACGATCTCCTCGTAGTACTTCTTCACCTGGTCCTTGTAGCGGGCGGGCGCGCCCTGCTTCATCGCGTCCATGATGTCCTTGCGGTAGGCGTCGCCTCCCTCGTTCTTCTGGGCCTCGAGATCGACGGGCTCGTGCTCCCGGCTCATGCCGTTGCCGTCCTCGCTGCCGTCCTCCTCGCCCTCGCCGTCGTCGCCCATGGGCATGGGCAGCGACATCCCGCCGCCACCTCCTCCGCCGCCGTTCTGCATCGACTTCTCCAGCCCATGCTGGAAGCGCTCGAGCTGGCTGGCGGCGTCGCCGGCGTACGCGGCGGATCCGTTCGGATCCCGCTGGGCCATGCTCTGCCCCGACTCCTGCATCTGCTCGCCGGCGCCTTGCATCTGCTGCTTGAGCTCGGAGTTGAAGATGGGCGCCTTCTTGTTCATCTCGTCCATCTGCTGCTGGAGCTGGCGCTGCTGCTGGCCGAGCTGCTCCTGCTTCTTCTGCATCTGCTGCAGCTTCTGACGCTGCTCGGCCGAGAGCTGCTGGCCGCCCTTGGGGAAGAGCTGATCCAGGTCGCGCTTCACCTCGGCGAGCGGCTGCACGCCCTGGCGAGCTTGATCCGCGGCCTGATCCAATTCTTCGGGCGAGGCGGGCGAGAACGCGGGCATGCGCCGGCTGCGGACAGCGTCGTACTTGAGATCGCCCTCGAGGTTCTGGGCGCGTTGCAGGGCGCGCGCGGATTCCTCCTGGGCAGCGTCGTAGTCCTTGGCTTGCAGCGCGTGGTCGAGCTGCTCCAGCGACTCCATGGCCTCCTGCGCGCTCTCGCCCTCGCGCGCGGCCGCAGGCGCGTTGGCGGCCTTCTCGAGCTTGGCCTTCGCGTCGGCGACCTTCTTGCGCAGGTTCTCGGCGAACTCGGCGCCCTTCTGATCGATGGCCTTCTTCACATCGGCCTGGTCTTGCTGCTTGAGCTGGCGCGCCTCCTTCTCGAGGTTGCGCTGCTCGCGGCTGACGGCCCCGAGCTTGTCGTTGAACTCGCGGAACTGCTTGGCGAGCTCGGGATCCTGGCTCTGGTTCCAGTTGCCCTGGGCGTGGTTCAGGCCCTTCTGGAGCTGATCCATCTGGTCGCCGAGCTTGTTCAGCTCCTTCATGGCCTCGTCGATCTTGCCCTCGTTGAGCAGCTGCTGGACCTTGTCGAGCGAAGAGATCATGTCCTGCGACTTCTGCATCTCGCGGACGGCATCATTGTTCATGTGCTCGTCGGAGATGGCGCGCGCGAGCTCGCTCATGCGCCGCATCAGCTCGCCGATGCGCTCCTTGAGCCGCGCGATCTCCTGCTGGATGGCGGCCTTGGTCTGGGCGTCGGGCGCCTTCTGGTACTGCTCCAGCAAGCGACTCAGCTCACGCCGCTTTCCCGAGAGCTCCTTGGCCAGCGCCTGCAGATCCTCGATGCGGCGGTGGTCGAGCAGCTTCTCGAGATATATCGAATCCTTCTCCAGCTCGGCGATCTGCGTGGTCGACGCGCGCTGCAGGCGGGTCACGGCCGCGCCATCGGGCATGCCCGAGCGGCTCCAGCGCTCGAGGGCGCCGCGGGCTTCAGCGAGCGCGTGCGAGCTGGGCCGCAGGCTGGCGTCGATGTTGCGCAGCGCGCGCGGGATCTCCTGGGGCGCGGCGCGATCCTTCTTGAGATCCACCTCGGCGCTGGCGAGCTCGTCGAGGAGCTGGTCGCCCTTCTGGTCGACGTTCTTGGCCATGGCCACGTCGGCCAGGTACTCGGTGGGGCTCGCGGGCTTGGGTTGCGGATCCGGATCTTTGACCTTCTTCGCGTCCGGTCGAACGTAGTGCTCCGGATCCGCGCGATCTGGCGCCTCCATCGTGAGCGCGAGCTGGCCTACCATCGCTTCCCAGATCTTCTGCACGCGCTCGAGCGCCAGCCGATGGTGCTCGGCCTCGCTGTAGACCTTGAGGATCTGCTCGCGGGTCTTGCCCAGCTTGGGGCCATTGACGGTGTCGTTGTCGCGCGCTTCCACGCGGTACGTCACGTGGTCGCCGGCGGCGAGCTCCAGCGGCGGCAGGGCCCAGTGGTAGTCGCCCGCGGCGTGGCGCGCGCCGGCCTGGAGGCGCTCGAGGGGCAGTCGCTGCTCGGGCGCGTTTCCGACCTTGTAGACGAGCTCCACGGATTGCAGGCCGTAGTCGTCGCTGGCGTTGTAGCGAAGCACCACCTCGCCATGCGGATCCACTTCGATCTCGCGCGCGGGCGCATAGAGCTCCACCTTGGGCGGCGCGTCGACTTCGACGGCGATCGGAATCGGCGGACCTTCAGCCACCACGGCGCCGTGCGCGTCGAGGAAGCGGAAGCGATAGCTGCCCGGCCCTGACACCATCAGCGTGCCCGAGAGCTCGCGCGCGCCTGCGACCTGAAGCGGGATGGTCTTGTCGGTGAGCGCGAGCTCGGCGTGGGCGACGTCGCGATCGGCGCGGGTCTTGAGGTGCACCTCGGTGCCCGCGGGCGCGCTGATCTCGCCTGTGGTTCCGGGAACCGTCTTGCTCGGCAGCCCGGTGTACGCGGGGTACACGTAGGTGAGCTCGATGTCGTAGGTGATGGGCTCGGCCAGCTTCTCCGCAGCAGATCCGGATCCGGCCTTCGTTCCCCAGACTGCGATCGCGCCGCCTGTGAGCCTGTGGGGAAACGCGAGGATCAGGATCAGCGTCACGGCGGCGCAGCCGAGCAGGATCCGCTGAGCCAGCTTCACCGAGCTCGCCGGGAACGCGCGCTCCACGCCGACCTGTTGGGCGCTGCGGGTCGCCATCGCGATGTGCTCGCGCGCGAGCTCCGCAGAGAAGCTGGGATTGCCTTTGCGGAGCTCGGCCTCGAGCTGCACCGCCGATACCAGCTGCGAGCGAAGCCACGGATGCGCCGAGCTGAAGAGCCGCGCCACGTGCTCGTCGGTGTGCCCGCGGATCCGCAGCCAGATCGGTCCGAGGCCGAGGTACGCGCCGATCGCCGCGAACGGCAGCAGCGTGGCGATGCGCGCGGCCCACGAGAAATCCGCTGCGAGGATCAGCGCCAGCGCCCAGAGCGGCAGAAAGCCCGCGAGCACGGCGCGGGCGATCGTCGCCTGACGCACCTGGCGCAGGCGCTTGCGGCCCAGGGTGAGCGTCGCGTGGAGCGTGGGGTCCGGCGCGCGCAGGCCAGGCCGCACCGCCGGCGGAACCGGCTTCTCCGCAGCGGGCGTGGGCTCGAGCAAGCTGGACCTCAGGGTACGCCGACCATTCTACCCGCGAGACGGCGCGCAACCGGCCAAACCCGCGCCGAAGCGTGCCATTCCACGAAACCTAGGCCTTCGGCCGCTCGCTGGCCGCACGATCGCACGCGTGGCTGCCTGGGGCAGATAAGTCTGCGAATTCTCTGCGCGCGGGGCCGGGTTTTGGGTAAGGTGACAGCGCGCCGCGGGGGTGAATTTCCGCGGCGGGGCGCCGTCTTACTCCTCGAGGCCGCCGTGGCGGACGACGACTACAGCCTGGTGCGCAAAGCCCAAGCTGGCGACCAGCAGGCGTTCGCTGCGCTGGTCGAGCGCTATCAGCGCAAAGCGTACGCCGTCGCGCTGGGGCTGGTGAAGGACCGCGAGGAGGCGATGGATGTGTCCCAGGAAGCCTTCGTCAAGGTCTACAAGTACCTCGACCACTTCAAGGGCGACTCCAGCTTCTACACCTGGCTCTACCGGATCACCGTCAACCTCTGCATCGACCGTCGGCGGCGAAAAGGCGCGGATCCGGGCGAGCAGGTGGAGTTCGACGAGGCTGTCCGGCAGGAGGCAGAGGGCGAGGTGGGCGTTCTCGGCACGCGGCTGGGGAGCAATCCCCAGAAGGCGGCTCTGCGCGCCGAGCTGATGAACAAGATCGAGGAGGCGCTCCAGCAGATCCCCGAGAAGCACCGGGCCATCCTGCTGCTGCGCGAGGTCGAGGGCATGAGCTACGAGGATCTGTCGACGACCCTCAAGATCCCGAAGGGGACGGTGATGAGCCGCCTCTTCCATGCCCGCACGAAGATGCAGCAGCTCTTGAAGGCCTATTTGGCTGGGGAAAATCCGGACGCAGGGCTCGGTGAAGAAGGTTAAGCGATCCCCCGTCGGAGTATCTGGAACGCAGGAGGCAGTCATGGCCGGTTCATGCGACAGCGTGGTGAAGCTGCTCGGCCCATACGTGGACGACGAGCTCGCGGGCTCCGAACGCGCGGTCATCGACGAGCATCTGCGCGGCTGCAAGGACTGCCAGGGCCGGCTCGCCGACCTGCAGGCCACCCACGCGGCCATGAGCGCCTACTTCACCGCCCAGGCCGACGCTGCCAACTTCGCCGGGTTCACCCAGCGGGTGATGGCCCAGGTGCGCAAGGAGCCGCTGCCCTTCGCCCAGCGCGCCAAGCTCTGGTGGGCGGAGCTGATGGCGTACCACTCGGCGGCCATCTACTCCGCGTTCGGCGCGGCGGCGGTGGCCACGGCGGCGGCGGTGTTCGTGCTCGGCACCCCGGCGATGCACCCGGCCGCCAACGAGACGGTGGTTCACTCCATGTCCGTGACCGATCCGCGGTATGAGCCGGTGGTGATGCACACCGAGGACGGCGAAACCGTGATGATGCTGGTGGAGCACCAGGACGACGCGCACGATTCCGACGAGGCCAAGCCGGGGCAGCAGCCCGCGCCGGCCGAGCAGCCACACGGAGGCAACTTATGATCAAGGCGATTGCATTCACCGTCGGGCTGGCGCTGTTCTCGACGACCGCGCGCGCCGAGAAGGTGAAGCTCGACGTGAAGGTCGTCGAGGCCTCGAAACAGGGCAACACCATCGATCCCCGGGTGGCCCATCTGCACGGGGATCTGGCTCACCTGGGCGTGGCCTTCACCTCGTACAAGCTGATCTCCGAGGCCTCGCCGGTGGTCGACGCCAAGGCCTCCACCGAGGTGGGCCTGCCCGAGGGCCGAAAGCTCATCCTCTCGCCCCAGGGCCGCGACAAGGACGGAAAGATCGGCATGCACATCGAGGTGCCGGGGCTCTTCAATGAGAACTACTCGGTGGCCGACGGCAAGCGCCACACGGTGAGCGCCGGTGCCATCGGCCACGGCACGCCCACCGAGAGCCAGGTCTTCGTGGTCATCACCCACAACGTGCAGAAATAGCGGCGCTTCCCTAACCGGCCGCCGCTGCGCTACACGGACCCGCGCGATAGGTTTCGCGCGGGTTTCGTTTCGTGGCGATCGATCTCTCCGTTCTCAACCCCGAGCAGCGCGCGGCCGTCGAGCACGGCGCGGGGCCGCTCTTGATCCTCGCGGGCGCGGGCTCGGGGAAGACGCGCGCCATCACCTACCGCATCGCGCATCTCGTTCAGGATCTCCACGTGGCGCCGTGGAAGATCATGGCCGTCACCTTCACCAACAAGGCCGCCGGCGAGATGCGCGAGCGCCTGGTGAAGCTGCTCGGGCCCATGGACGCGAGCCAGGCCCAGGTGGCCACGTTCCATGCCACGGGCGCGGCGATCCTGCGGCGCGAGGCCGAGGCGCTGGGTCGCACGCGGCAGTTCGTGATCTACGACGACGGCGATCAGCTCGCGCTGATCAAGCGGCTCATGCGCGGCGCGCGCCTCGATGAGCGCTCGGTACCGCCGCGCGCCATCGCCACCCACATCGACGCCGCGAAGAACGAAGCGATTGGCCCCGATCAGCTCGTGGCGCCGGACGGTCCGATCGTGCGCCCCGGCGACGAAGCGAAGGTCGCCGCGAAGCTGATCTACCCGCTCTACGAGCGCGCCCTGGAGCAGGCGAACGCGTTCGACTTCGGCGACCTCATCGTCAAGCCGCTGGAGCTCTTTCGCACGCGCAAGGAGATCCTCGAGCGGTACCAGCGGCGCTTCGAGTGGGTGCTCGTCGACGAGTTCCAGGACACCAACCCGGCGCAGTTCGAGCTCTTGAAGCGGCTGTGTCCGCCGGGTGGCAACCTGTGCGTCGTCGGCGATGACGATCAGGCCATCTACCGGTGGCGCGGCGCCGATGTGTCCAACATCCTCGACTTCGATCGGCACTATCCGAGCTCGAAGGTCGTGAAGCTGGAGCGCAACTACCGCTCCGATGCGAACATCCTCGATGCGGCGTACGCGGTGATCTCGCGCAACGCGCGGCGCAAGGCCAAGCGGCTCGTCACCGATGCCGAGGCCGGCGCGCCCTTGAATCTGCTGGCCTCGCGCGATGAGCGCGGCGAAGCGGCGATGGTGTCGAGCGGCGTGAAGCAGCTGCTCGCGAGCGGCGTGGCGCCGCCGCAGATCGCGGTGTTCTACCGGACCAACGCGCAGAGCCGCGTGCTCGAAGAGGCGCTGCGCGTGGGACGCGTGCCCTACACGATCGTTCGAGGCCGAAGCTTCTACGATCGCGCGGAAGTGAAGGACGCCGTCGCCTATTTGCGCGTGGCCATCAACCCCAAGTCCGACGCGGATCTGCTGCGCGTGATCAACAACCCGCCGCGCGGCATCGGCGACACGACGGTGGAGCACCTCACCGGCTACGCGCAGAACAAGAAGCTCTCCGTCTACGAAGCCCTCGGTGGCGTGGACTTCATCTCGGATCTCAAGCCGGCGGCGCGTCGGCGGCTGCAGGAGTTCCGCGGCGTCATCGACAGCCTCAAGGAGCACACGGTCTCGCAGCACGCGGCCGAGGCGATGGAGGCGGTGCTCGAGAAGAGCGGCTTGGTGACCGCGCTCGAGGCCGAGGAGACGCCCGAGGCCGACGCGCGCATCGAGAACTTGAAGGAGCTCGTGTCGGCCGCGCGCGAGTTCGACATGTCGCGCATCGCGATCGCCGCGCAGGCCAAGATCGACGCCGAAGGATCCGGATCCGAAAGGGATCTGGATTCGGGGCCGCTGGAGCTTCCCAAGGAGCCGCTCGACGCGTTCCTGGAGCAGATCTCGCTCGTGGGCGACGCCGATCTGAGCGAGGACGGCAAGCCCAGCAGCGGCAAGGTGAGCATGATGACGCTCCACGCCGCCAAGGGCCTGGAGTTCGACTGCGTGTTCCTCACGGGCATGGAGGAGAGCATCTTTCCGCACTCCCGCGCGCTCGGGGAGGACGCGGATCCGGAGGAGCTCGCCGAGGAGCGACGCCTTTGCTACGTGGGCATCACCCGCGCGCGGAAGCGGCTGTTCTTCACGCTCGCGCAGAGCCGCGTGGTGTTTGGCGAGGTTCGCTTCAACCGGCCGTCGCGATTCCTGAGCGAGATTCCGAAGAACCTGTTCGGGTTCACGTCGCCGCTGCCCTCGCTGGCGCCGGAGCGGTCGCCGGAGCCGGCGCCGCGGGGTGAGCGCGTGGTCTACGACGAGGAGTTCTCGCGCGGGCCACAGGTGCGCCGGCATTCGGGGCCGCGGGCGTCGTCGCTGGGTGAGCGCGTGGTGCATGCCAAGTTCGGCGAGGGCGAGGTGCTCTCGCGCGATGGCGACTCCGATGACGCCAAGGTCACCGTTCGCTTCCAGACCGGCGTGATGAAGGTGATCGCCCGATTTCTGAGGCCGCTCTGATCCGGATCCGGATCCGCTACAGGCCTGTCGTAACGCGCGGCTTCTTGCTCGCGTGCGCGTGCGGCGCTAAGGCTTGTCCATGAGCGTCCCGAACGAACGAAACGATTCCATCCCCTCGGTGGCGCGCCGTGATCAGCTGGCGCCCGCCAACATCGAAGTCACCGAAGAGCTGCTCCGCGCACTGCCCAAGACGGATCTGCACTGCCACCTCGACGGCTCGCTGCGCCTCACCACCATCCTGGACCTCGCGCAGAAGCAGGGCGTGAAGCTGCCCGCCGACACACCGGATGGCCTCGCCAAGTCGATCCACCTCGGCAACATCTGCCAGGACCTCGAGGACTACCTCACCGCCTTCGACGTCACGCTCTCCGTGATGCAGACCGAAGAGGCGCTCTACCGCACCGCGTACGAGCTCGCCCTCGACGCCGCCGCGGAGAACGTGCGCTACCTCGAGGTGCGCTACGCGCCCAACCTGCACACGCAGAAGGGCCTGAAGATGACGGCCGTGGTGGAGAGCGTGCTCGAGGGCTTGCGCCAGGCGAAGAAGGAAGTGGGCATCAAGAGCGGCGTGATCATCTGCGGCATCCGCCACATCAACCCGGTGACCTCGCTGCGCCTCGCCGAGCTCGCCGTGGCTTACAAGAACAAGGGCGTGAAGGGCTTCGACCTCGCCGGCGCCGAGTACGACTTCCCCGCCAAGGATCACAAGGAAGCGTTCCAGCTGATCCTTAACAACAACGTGAACTGTACCTGCCATGCGGGCGAGGCGTACGGCCCGGAGAGCATCGGTCAGGCGCTGCACATGGTGGGCGCGCACCGCATCGGCCACGGCACGCGGCTGCGCGAAGACGGCGACCTGCTCAACTACGTGAACGATCACCGCATCCCGCTCGAGGTCTGCCCCAGCTCGAACGTGCAGACGCGCGCTGTGCCGGATCTCGCGAGCCACCCGCTGAAGTTCTATTTCGACTTCGGCCTGCGCGTGACCATCAACACCGACAACCGGCTCATCACCGACACCACCGTCACCAAGGAGCTGGTGCTGGCCAACAAGGTGATGGGCCTCTCGCTCGACGACATCGTCACCATCCTCATCTCGGGCTTCAAGAGCGCGTTCTTGCCCTTCCGCGAGAAGCAGGACCTCTTGAAGGAGGTGAACCACGAGATCGGCGAGGTGCTGGCGCGCTTTGGCGGGCTGCGGAAGAACGGCGCCATCGTGGCGCCCGCAACGCCGCGGGCGTAGGTCGACGCGCACCAAGTTGCTTGCCCGACCTGGGTCGGGAAATTAGGTTGGCAGGAACTCTGCGCCGCGCGAAGGTCGAGGCGGCGTCAGAGCACTCCGAGGGGTCATGGCCAAGACGATCGCGATGGTGCTCGCCGGTGGCGAGGGCAAGCGGCTGGACCCGCTCACGCGCGAACGCGCCAAACCGGCGGTGCCCTTCGGCGGGCGCTACCGCATCATCGACTTCGTGCTCAGCAACTTCGCCAACTCGGGCGTGCTGCGCATGAAGGTGCTCACCCAGTACAAGAGCGACTCCCTCAACACCCACGTGATGCGGGCCTGGCGCCTCTCGCCCATGCTCAACCAGTACGTGGACCTGGTGCCCGCGCAGATGCGCACCGGCCAGGAGTGGTACAAGGGCTCCGCCGACGCGATATATCAAAACCTCAACCTCATCACGGATGAGGAGCCGGACGACGTCTTCGTCTTCGGCAGCGATCACATCTACCGGATGGACGTGCAGCAGATGCTCGACTTCCACCGGGTCACCGGCGCGGAGTGCACGGTCGCGGCCATCCCCATGCCGATTGAGGAGTGCTGGCAGTTCGGCGTGATCACCGTGAACGAGCAGGGACGGATGATCGGCTTCCACGAGAAGCCCAAGAACCCCGTGCCCATGCCGGGAAATCCGAAGATGTGTCTGGTGTCGATGGGGAACTACCTGTTCCGCACCGACTCGCTCGTGCGCGAGATCGTGCGCGACGCTGGCCGCGACGACTCGGCCCATGACTTCGGCAAGTCGATCATCGCGCAGATGTACAAGGACGCGGCGGTCTACGTGTACGACTTCGCGCGCAACAAGGTGGCCGGCCAGGGCGAGAAGGAGCGCGGCTACTGGCGCGACGTGGGAACCATCGACACGTACTACCAGGTGAACATGGACCTGGTGGACGTGGATCCGGTCTTCAACCTCTACAACGACCGCTGGCCCATCTACACCGCGAACCCGGCCGCGCCGCCCGCGAAGTTCGTGTTCAACGACGTGGCCGGCAACCGCGTGGGCAAGGCCACCGACTCGCTCATCTGCGAGGGCTGCATCATCTCCGGCGGCGCGGTGCACAAGAGCGTGCTCTCGCCGCGCGTGCGCGTGAACAGCTACTCCACCGTCGAGGACTCGATCTTGTTCGAGGGCGTGGTCGTCGGCCGCCACTGCAAGATCAAGCGCGCCATCATCGACAAGAACGTCGAGATTCCGCCGGGCACGATCATCGGCCAGAACCCCGAAGAAGATCGCAAGCGCTTCAACGTCACCGAGAACGGCGTGGTCGTGATTCCCAAGGGCATGCGCATCGAGAAGAGCGCGTAGCCCGACATAGCGATAGCGACCTGTAGCCGTTTTTTTGCCAGGTGCTGATTTCCGGTCGAGCATGCCGCGTTCTCTCCGGAGGGACGCGTGAGCTCCACCGCACTGGTTCCAAATGATCTGATCGCGCCGCGCGGGCTGTCGATCGTCACGAGCGCCGTCTACAAGGTTCGCGTGGCGTGGAGCGTGCGCTTCATGCACCTGCGCAACGCGGTGGCCCTCGAGCTCGCCGAGCGGCGCGCCGAGTGGAGCGCGCTCGTGGCCCGCGTGCGGATCGCGATGGATCCGGCCATCTCGCCGGCCGTGGCGGCGTATCGCGTGAGCGAGGCCCACGCGTTCGCGCGCGGCATGACCGCACCGCTCGCGCCCGAGTCGCAGACCTGGGTGCAGCCCGTGGAGCTCGCGGCCTGCTTCCTCGACACCGAGCATCGCAAGGCGCTCGCGCGACACTGGATTGGCCTGGGGCAGTCGGCCCACGCGGCCATCGCGGCGTACACCCAGCTCGCCGGCGAGCTCATGTCGCTGGGCGCGCATCCCGAGCTCCTGATGCACGTGCACGCCGCGGCGCTCGAGCGCGTGCACCACGCGGAAGGCGCGTTCTCGATCGCGAGCGCGTACGCGGGATTTGGAATCTCGCCGTCGGCGTGGCCGGAGCTGCCCAGGGTAGCGCGCACGTCGAAGCGCACGCGGAACGCAGCGCTGGCCCTGGTGGCCGAGCGCGCGCTGCTCGAGGGCTGGCTCTCGACGGCCTATGGGGCGGCCGTGGCGCAGATCGCCGCCGCGCGCGCGAGTGAACCGGCGGTCGCCGCGCACCTGCGCATGGTGTCCGAGGACTCCGCGCGGCAGGCCGAGTTCGGCAAGCGGCTCGTGGATTGGACGCTCAAGCTGGGCGGCGAGCAGGTGGCGCTGGCGCTGGCGCTCGCGATTCGCAAGCTGCCGATGGCGCTCGTCGACGAGAAGCCGCTGCCGGGCACGCGCGCCGAGGTCCTGGAGCGCAATGGCCAGCCGCCGGCGCAGGTGCGGCGCGCGGTGTACCTCTCGATGCGCTCGCAGGTCGTGGCGGAGATGGCCGCGAAGCTCGACGGAAACGGCTGATGGATCCGCGGATCAACATCGTCTCCCTCGGGGTGACGGATCCGGAGCGCGCGCTGAAGTTCTATCGCGAGGGCTTGGGTTGGCGTCCGGAAGTGGAGATGGGCGACTTCGTGCTCTTCACGCTCGCGGGCGGGCTGTGCCTCGCGCTCTACCCGCGCAAGCTGCTCGCCGAGGACGCGAAGGTCAAAGATCCGGGCGGCTTCGCCGGCGTCACCCTCGCGCAGAACCAGCCGAGCGAGAAGCGCGTCGACGAGGTCATCGCCCAGGCCCTCGCGGCGGGCGGCACGCTGCTCAAGAAGGCACAGAAGGCGGAGTGGGGCGGCTACTCGGGCTACGTCGCGGATCCGGACGGACACCCTTGGGAAATTGCCTGGAATCCGCACTTCACGTTGAACGCTGACGGACTCTTGAGCTTCTGAATATCGCGTAGAGAACGTGACCTCGGCGATCTGCGTGGCTAGCCTTGCTTCATGGCTCAAGTTCGCGTCGCGCTGCTGTGGCACATGCACCAGCCGGTCTACCGGGATCCGGAGAACGGTGAGTACATCCTGCCCTGGGTGAGGCTGCACGCCACCCGCAGCTACTACGACATGGCCCGCGTGCTCGCCGAGTTCCCGCGCGCGCGCGCGACGATCAACCTCGTGCCCTCGCTGCTCGCGCAGCTCGAGGACTACATCGACGGCCGCGCCAAAGATCGCTTCCTGGATCTCACGCGCAAGCCGGCCGCGGCGCTGGATCCGAGCGAGCGCGCGTTCGTGTGGCGCAACTTCTTCATGGTGGATTGGGAGACGTGCGTGAAGCCGCTCCCGCGCTTCTGGGAGCTCTTGCAGCAGCGCGGGATGGATCTCTCGCGCGTGGATCTGGATCGCGTCGCGGCGGAGACCAGCGCTCAAGACGTGCGCGATCTTCAAGTGCTCTTCAACATGGCCTGGTTCGGCTTCAGCGCCTTCGAGGAAGAGCCGAGCCTGCGCGCGCTGCGCGACAAGGGCCGCGGCTTCACCGAGGCCGACAAGGCCGAGCTCCTGCGCGTGCAGCAGAAGATCCTGGCGCAGGTGATGCCGGCGCTCGCAGAGGTCGCGCGTCGCGGGCAGGCGGAGCTGACCGTCACGCCGTTCTACCACCCGATCTTGCCGCTGCTCTGCGACTCGGA